>CAZNDC010000019.1:0-10195 GCA_964571755.1 uncultured Candidatus Saccharibacteria bacterium | reverse complement strand
AGGCATTAATCCAGATATAGGGCACGGGCTCAAGGCACTAGGGCTCGATTTGCGGAGACGGAGAGATTCGAACTCTCGAGGGGTTTTATCCCCTGGCACGTTAGCAGTGTGCTGGTTTCGGCCACTCACCCACGTCTCCTATATGCGCCACTATAGTTTAAAAGTGGTATCTTCTCAAATGTTTCGGGTTGTTCGATCCGATGCGTATAAAATACCGCTCCATGTCCGTGCGGCTATCTAATCGAACATCCTTTCGACTCCCAATCCTCGGATTCATCCCTAATGCTTTTAAGGCAGTATGCACCGTTGAAAGCAGGGGTCTCGATGCAGTGGTAAAGGATAGCTTTTTATAGGAATACCTTTTGTGTTTAACCTCGTATCGATGGGTGAATATGCAGCCGTCGGTATCTACAAGTCCGCGTATACAGGCGATCATAAATCGTTCCTCTTTCTTTATCCAACTAGGTATATCAAACTGCTGTCTAATCTTATTTCCCATCGGAAGACCAAGTGAGTGTAGATAACGGACAAGCTCTACGCGCGATACCACAATTGATCGCAAATGTGCGTCCTCTCGGTCGTAAACACTTGGTACTACACCAAACAGCTTTTCGAATTGCCCGCTTACATATCTGCTGAAGTCGGCGTCGTCTATTTGATGAAGAGAAACAATTACCTGATATCTGCTCAACCCTCCGTCTCCCATCATGATACCTATGAATTCCGCAAGTTCTTCACTTCTTTTCGGCTTACGGATGGGGAGCGGAGTAAGGGCCGGATTCTTTCCGAAACGACCAGTCTTATCCCACCATTCCTCCCATCGCTGCCTCCGTACCTGCTCATTCTTGGGAATACGTCCATGTGCGGACACCGTTGCTGTGTAGCCTTTCTTTCCAGCTTCTGAAACGTGAGCGTACATCTCTACGAGACGATGCGTCGGTATGGGAACACTTGCTTCCGACGCGAGCGTAGTGAGTGCCTCGGCGGGAATTCGGAATTTCTCGCGTCTCCAGTCGCGCACGGTTCGCTCGGTACAGTTACTCAAAGTAGCGACTTTCGAAAGGCCCAAAATCTCTTCTACGCGCATTAGGAATTTACGCTGCTCGCCTGGACGTAGCAGTGCTCGTTTACTTTTAAACGACTCAAGCATATACCCATTTTAGCACAAACGCTCCCGTTATTTCGGCCTCAATGCGCCAATCCAATCTGAATTATCTGTTGCGCTCCAGCCTCGCGCAGCGCTGAGACAGCGGCATCGAGCGTTGCGCCAGTCGTTATCACGTCGTCCAATACTATATAGGTATGCCCTGGATCGACAGAGCCTGTTGAGGCGAACGCTCCTGCTATATTTTCTCGTCGTTCCATGCCGCCGAGTGTGCTCTGAGGGAGAGTATGTCTTGTGCGGGAAAGCAATTCGGGTGCGAGTACGAGGTTAGGGAGAGAAGCACAGGCATACTCGGCCACGACCTGTACCTGGTTGTATCCGCGCTCCCGAAGTCGTTTCTTTGAGAGCGGAACCGGAATGAGCATTGCTGACCCTAGGTTTATGGAGCGCAGATGCGTAAGGAGTACGTGTCCGAGCAGTTCCTTGGCGCGGGCATTGTTCCAGAACTTGGCTTCGAGGATAAGTGCACGTACTGGCTCCGCACGGTACGGAAGAAGCGCTACGGCGCCGCTTGCGAGCGCTCGGGGCTCCATATATGCGAGAAGTTCCTCCGAGGAAAGCTTCCGAACAAGAAGCTCAGAGTGCCTTGGTGGAAAAAGGATGTCGAGAATATTCCTGGCCAGAGTCATAGCAATGCTACAATTCTCGCATGAGCTTCCTCTCGGATCTCTTTTCGTCCAATAAGAAAGGGAAGAGCGTCATTGGCGTCGACATTGGGTCGTCCTCGCTCAAGGTGGTGCAGCTGCGCCGAGAAGGTGCGGTGGCAGTTCTCGAGACTTATGGAGAACTCGCGCTCGGCCCCTACGCAGGTGGCGAGGTTGGCCAGGCAACGAATCTTCCTGCGGACACAATTGCGGAGTCGTTGAACGATCTCTTGCGCGAAGCGAATACCACGACCAAGGAAGCAGGCATCTCGATTCCATTCTCGCGCTCCTTGCTTACGCTCGTCGAGTTGCCACGCCGCGAAAGCGCGGAGGAGCAGAAGACGGTTATCGAGCTCGAGGCACGCAAGTACATTCCGGTTCCTGTTTCCGAAGTTCAGCTCGATTACTTCATCATCCCAACCGCAATCCCAGAAGGAGCCGAGCCTCCGCAAAAAGTGCAGGTGCTCCTGGTAGCGGTTCATAACGACGAGCTCTCCTTGCTCGAGAGCGTGGTGCGAGGAGCTTCGCTTGCTGCTTCATTTTACGAGATAGAGATTTTCAGTACGATTCGATCAGTTGTGGATGAGCCGATAAAGCCGGTATTAGTGCTCGATATCGGCGCATCAGCGACGAAAGTGTACGTTGTCGAACATGGCGTCGTGGCACTCTCGCACAACATCCCGCAGGGCGGGCAGGATGTAACTCGTACTATCGCAACGTCTCAGGGTATGTCAGTGGGGAAGGCGGAGAACCTAAAGAAAGAGCATGGCTTTGTGCAAGAAGAGGGAACCTACGACCGTAGGAGCATCGAGCTCGTGTTCTCACGCATCTTTGAGGAGGCCAAACGAGCGCTCAATCAGTATGAGTCCGCCCACCAGAAGCAGGCGTCCTGTCTCATCCTTACGGGCGGCGGGGGAGTTACGCGCGAGCTCCAGGCGTACGCGAAGTCGTTCTTCTCGATTGATGTGCGTATCGCTGACCCGTTCGGCAAGACGCAGGCACCCGCCTTCATGCGACCCGTTCTCGAAGCAATCGGTCCTGAGTTTGCCGTAGCAGTTGGTCTCGCGCTCAGGAAGCTCGAGGAGCTCGGATAACAGACGCTGTGCATAAAGTATGCGTCGTATTGCGGTCGAGACCGTATACTTAGGTGTACTGTGGCTATTCCTCCAACCATTCCGACGTCATTCGTCCCGAAGCAGCCGGTGAATACGGCGGCGCGCCGTCCGAAGAGTGGAAGCAACCTCTTTCTTTTGATATCGCTCGGTATCGCTGGCATCTCAGTGCTCGCAGCTGGCGGCACGTTCGGGTACAAGCTCTACCTCGAGAACGTGCGTACTGCGAAGGCCGCGGAACTTGAGGCTGCCGAGGAGGCGATTAACATGGATACGGTCGAAGACTTCATCCGTCTCAGGAACCGTCTCGTCTCAGCGCAGACACTCCTCAACCAACATGTATACCTCTCACAGTTCTTCGACGTGCTCGAAGCGAATACGCTTCAGACGGTGCGTTTCAACTCGCTTGCGGTATCGGTAGCGGATGATCGCTCTGCAGAGATAACGATGGACGGGGTTGCACGCAGCTTGAATGCGCTCGCCGCACAGAGCGAGGCGCTTGCGACAGAAAGGCGCATTAAGCGCGCCATCTTCTCAAGTATCACGGTCAACACGAACGGCACCGTCGCATTCAAGCTTTCCGCTGAGATTGATCCACGCCTTATCGTCTCGTCGGACTCGCCGACTCCGGCCGCAGCACAGCCAATGACGCCGAACGTGCTTCCGCTGGCACCCACGTCGCCGTCGACTTCCACCCCGGCCACAGCGACGCCGAAACCCGTGGCCCCGACTCCAGGTGCCGCTCCACAAATACCATGATGTCCCGACTCTTTCCCATACTCATACTGCTCGGTGCTATCGGCCTTTTCGTTGGCTATGTCCATCCGACGTACACTGGCGCCATACAAGCTGTATCTGCCGACATACAGAGTTATGATGCGGCGCTCGCAGCAGCAGACCGCTTCAAGGCAAAGGAGCTACAGCTTACGGGAGAAAAGAACTCGCTTCCTGCCGCGGAGCTCGAGCGGCTCGAGTCTTTCCTTCCGGACAGCGTGGACAACGTCCAGCTCATTCTCGATTTGAACTCGCTCGCTGCGCGCTCGGGCGTCCAGCTTTCAGACTTCGATACAACGGAGACTGGAGGTGACGACAGTAAGGCCGCGGGTGGAAGCTCTGCGCTCACGGCTAAGGCGAGCGCGCCCTATGACACGCTTGAGCTCTCGGTGTCCGCCGTCGGGTCGTATGCGGCGTTCCGAACCTTTATTGCGGGTGTCGAGCAGAGCCTCCGGCCGCTTGATGTTGTTGAGATGTCGCTCAAGGACTCGCAGACCGGCGTCTATACCTATGACGTGACGTTCCGCCTCTACTGGCTCAGGTAGATTCTATACTTATGAACATGTCACGAAAGAACCTCACCTACCTCGCAGCCGGCATCGTCGTGCTCGGCATCATTGCGTACTTCCTTATGGGTAGGTCGAGCACGGAAGAGACGATTACCGTGCTTGGGGATGCACCGACTTCGATGGCTCAGACCACCTTCCTCAATCTCGCTGCGCAGCTCGACCCCGTCTCCTTTGACGAGCGCATTCTTGCTGACCCACGCTTCACATCGCTTCAGGATATTCATACTAGTATCGTCCCTGAGACTCCTGGGCGCACCGACCCGTTCGCACCACTCTCAGGTGTCACGGAAGCACGCTAACGCATGAATCTTGTTGCTCTTCTCAAGGACAAGGGCTTGCTCACAGCCGAAGATGCGGCGAGCCTCGAAGCAGAGCATCTCGTGGGTGCTGCGCTTGATAGCGCGCTTGTAAAGCATGGAATCACTAGTGAGAAGGCATACCAGGTAGTGAGTGAGAAGTATGGAATACCGTATCGAGCGCTCCCTGCAGAACTCTCAGACCAGCGAGCGCTCGAGTACATTCCCGAGGAATCCGCGCGCCACTACCAGTTCGTGCCTATAGAGGTTGCGAACGGTGCGCTCGCGGTTGGCATACTCGACCCGGATAACATCGAGGCACTCGACGCATTGCAGTTCATCTCCTCAAGGGTCGGCATGCCCTACAAACTGTTTCTCATAAGCAGTACTGATTTCGATAAGGTGCTGCATGAGTATGAGAACCTCTCAGGAGAGGTTGGCGAGGCTCTGTCTGAGTACGAAGGGGCAGAGATGGTGCTTGATGACGGAGAAAAGAAGCCCAAAACAGGCGAGCCGGTCGAGACGACAATCAAGGCTGATGCGCCCGTCACGAAGATCGTCGCGACGATTCTTAGGTATGCAGTTGAGGGAGGTGCGTCCGATATCCATATCGAGCCAACACCTGAGAAGACCAAGGTGCGGTTCCGTATGGACGGCGACCTGCACACCTCGCTCGAGCTTCCTGCCAAAGTACATCCGGCAGTCGTAGCACGTATCAAGATACTTTCTCAGATGCGCCTTGATGAGAAGCGCAAGCCGCAGGACGGCCGCTTCTCGGCAACCGTGGAAGGACGTCGTATCGATTTTCGTGTGTCCACCTTCCCAACACAAGGAGGGGAGAAGGTGGTGATGCGTATTCTCGATAGCGCTAAGTCAATCGCAACCCTGGATACGATCGGTCTTTCCGCAGCCGACCTGGCGCAGGTGCGCGAGATCATCAAGCAGCCCTACGGCATTATTCTGATTGCAGGGCCTACGGGATCCGGAAAATCAACGACGCTGTTCTCCATGCTCTCCGAGCTTGATCGCGAGACGGCTAACGTGGTTTCGGTTGAGGATCCGGTTGAGTACGAAATCAAGGGCGTTGCGCAGTCCCAGGTCCGTCCGGAGATTGGCTACACCTTTGCGGCCGGACTTCGCTCTATTCTGCGTCAGGACCCGGACATCATCATGGTGGGAGAGATTCGTGATAAGGAGACCGCACAGCTCGCCATTCAGGCTGCGCTTACGGGACATCTCGTATTCTCGACGATTCACACCAATACGGCCGCAGGCGTTATACCGCGTCTCGTTGATATGGGTGTTGATCCGTATTTGATTGCGCCGACCCTGGTTGCGGCCATTGGTCAGCGACTCGTGCGCAAACTCTGTCCAGATGCCGGAAAGCCGTTCCCAATAACCGAAAGTCTCGAGGGGATGCTCAAGAAGCAGTTCGCTGACCTGCCTGAGGAGTTCCACGATAAGATACCGAAGTTCGATACGTTCTATACAGCCTCAGCGACAGCAGATTGCCCAAACGGCACACGCGGACGACTCGCCGTCTTCGAGTTCCTGCGCATGGATAAGGAGCTCGAGCATGTTGTGCTTACCGATCCGGTAGAAGAGAAAGTGTATGCGGCGGCCCGCGCGAAGGGTATGTTTACGATGCGCGAGGATGCTATCATGAAAGCACTCTCCGGCCAGATCCCGTTCGAGGAAGTGAATACGCTCGGCGGACAACTCTTCCCGGATGAAGAAGAGCCCGGATAAGCCCTATTTCTATGCCTACACCCTATCGTCTCTACCTCGTCGATGATGACCGCTTCCTCCTCGACATGTATGCCGTGAAGTTCAAGGCCGCAGGGCACGAGGTAACTGCGTTCTCAGGCGGGGAAGACGTTCTTGCGGCACTCCGTGAGAATCCTGTGCCAGATGCAATTCTTCTCGATATCGTTATGCCGGGACTTGATGGCTTCCAGGTCCTCGAAGCTATAAAGAGCGAGCAGCTCGCTAAGGGCGCGAAAGTGATCGTGCTCTCGAATCAGGGACAGGAGTCTGATACCGAGAAGGCGAAGGCGCTCGGCGCATCCGGCTACATCATCAAGGCGTCAGCGATTCCGTCCGAGGTGTTCTCTGAGACCATCGCAATAATCGAGAAACCAGCATGAGCGACGCCGTAACTGCACGGCTTGAAGCGCTTCTGGATACGGTTGTAGCGGAAGACGCATCCGATCTCCACCTTTCGGCCGGAAACAATCCGATACTGCGCATCTCAGGCTCCCTGGTCCCGCTGCTTCAGCAGCCAGTACTTACTGGGGAGGAGACCGCGGCAATGCTCAAGAGCATCCTTCCTCCGCACCGGTGGGAATCGTTCGAGCGCGAGCAAACAACTGACTTTTCATACGCACATGGACCGAAAGCTCGGTTTCGTATCAATGGGTATACGGTGCAGGGCAAGGTTGCGATTGCTATGCGTCTCATCCCGCACCAGATTCGCACGTTCCAGGAGCTCGGGCTCCCGCCAATTCTTGAGGTGTTCAGCCAGCGCTCGCAGGGCTTCTTTCTCGTTGTGGGCCCCGTTGGACAAGGGAAGTCGACGACACTCGCCACTATTATTGACCGCATCAATGAGACGCGTGCGGAGCACATTGTGACGATTGAGGATCCGATCGAATACATCTTTGAACAAAAGAAGTCACTCATTCATCAACGCGAGGTGCATATCGATACGCCGGACTTCCACGCGGCCCTCAACTCAGCATTCCGCGAGGACGTGAATGTCATCATGGTGGGAGAGATGCGCAACCAGGAGACTATCTCTTCAGCCGTAACGGCAGCTGAGACGGGCCATCTCGTGCTCTCGACGCTCAACACTAATAATGCGGCCCAGACTATCGACCGTATCATCGACATGTTCCCGCCAAACCAGCAGGATCAGGTGCGCGTGCAGCTTGCAGGCTCCCTCGCGGGTATTTTCAGCCAGCGTCTCATTCCGCGCATCGCAGGCGGGCAGCTTCCTGCGTACGAGCTTCTTATCAACAACAGCGCGATCTCGAACCTGATTCGCGAAGGGCGCACGCACGAAATCACCACCGTCATTCAGACAAGCTCGCAGGAAGGCATGATTGATATGGACCGCTCCCTGGCTGAGCTCGTTCGTCGTGGCGAGGTCACGATCGAGAACGCGTACGAGCGGGCGAACGATCCGAAGACCTTCGAGCGGTACCTCTAATCCTATGTTGTTCTCATATCACGCACTTGATAAGGACGGACACGAGCGCGACGGCACCGTCGAGGCGCTTTCGGTAGATGTTGCAGTCTCAACCCTGCAGCGTCGCGGGCTTATCGTCTCCTCAATCGAACCGACGCTTAAGAAGTCCATACTTAGTGTCGAGCTCGGTCTCTTCAAACGTGTGTCCAACAAGGAAATTGTGATTCTATCGCGTCAGATTGCGACCCTATTCGAGGCGCAGGTCTCGGCGCTCCGCATCTTCCGTTTGCTTGCGGCTGAGGTTGATAACAAGTACCTCACCGAGATTATGACCCAGGTCGCGGACGACCTGCAGGGAGGAAGTCCGATCTCGAAAGCGCTCGCGCGACATCCGAAGGTGTTTACTTCCTTCTATGTAAACATGGTTCGCTCGGGTGAGGAGTCTGGAAAGCTCTCCGAGACGTTCGGCTATCTTGCCGATTATCTCGACCGTACGTACGAGGTTATGAGCAAGGCGCAGAACGCGCTCATTTATCCGGCGTTCGTCATTGGCGTCTTCTTCGTGGTGATGGGTCTTATGCTCACCATGGTTATTCCGCGCATCAGCGCGATTCTGAAGGATTCAGGACAGGAGATACCGCTTTATACGCAGGTTGTTATCGCCATCTCAGACGCACTCGTCAATTACGGCTTCCTCATACTCATTGCGCTTGCCATAGGAGCCTTCTTTTCCTTCCGGGCGCTTCAGACGCCAAACGGCCAGCTCTTCTTCGACAAGCTCAAGCTCGACTCCCCGTATATCGGCGATCTCTATCAGAAACTGTATCTCTCCCGTATCGCTGACAACTTCGCGACGATGCTCGTCTCGGGCGTTCCGGTTGTGGAAGCAGTGGAGATAACAGCCTCGGTTGTGGGTAGTTCTACCTATGAGAAGCTCCTGCGCGAGGTAGGGGAGGAGGTGAAGGGGGGGGCCACCATCTCGGACGCACTCGGACGCCACCCTGAGATTCCAGGCATCATGACTGCCATGGTGCGTGTGGGAGAAGAGACCGGAGAACTTGGCAATATTCTAAATACGCTCGCTAAGTTCTATCGTCGCGAGGTGACGACCGCCGTCGATACGCTCGTTGACCTCATCGAGCCGCTCATGATCGTGATTCTTGGTCTTGGTGTGGGAACACTCCTTGCCTCGGTGCTTATTCCGATCTACAACCTCGCGGGCTCGATTTCTTAGGGAGCAGGAGGTCTTATCCACACGGGGCGCCAGTACGGTGCGTCTATCACGTACAATGCATACAGCGGCTATTACCCGTAACCCGCCACAAATCTAACTACTATCTATGAACGCATTCAAAAAGAGGATCGGCCACATCCGCCAGGGACACCTGACGCAGGGCTTCACCCTCATCGAGCTCCTCGTCGTGATCGCCATCATCGGCATCCTCTCGTCGGTCGTGCTCGCATCCCTTAACACCGCACGCTCTAAGGGCAATGATGCGGCCATCCAGTCTGACCTCTCAAGTGCAGCAACACAGGCAGAGCTCTACTACGACAACAATAGCAATACGTATGGAGGAGTATATTCGGTCGCTACGTGCCCTACATCGGGAACGACTATGTTCTACGCAGATACTTCAATTCGCCAGGCAATCGCTCATGCTGAGACCTCGAACGGTTCGGCAGTCGTAAAGTGTGCCGCAACGACAGGCGGAACAGCGTATGCGATCTCGTCCACACTTCCTTCAACGGTAGGCGGAACAGTTAACTACTTCTGTGTTGACTCGACCGGCGCGCGCAAGAAGAGCGCGACAGACCTTACAGGCACCGCTTGCCCATAGTCTTGATCTAGACTTACGTCACTTCTATGACTAGCATCAAGCGTGGCTTCACCCTCATCGAGCTCCTCGTCGTGATCGCCATCATCGGCATCCTCTCGTCGGTCGTGCTCGCATCCCTTAACACCGCACGCTCTAAGGGCAATGATGCAGCTATCAAGGCGAACACGGACTCCCTAGGATCCCAGGCAGCGCTCTATTACAGCGAGAACGGGAATAGTTATGGTGTCGCGAATACTGGTGCAGGTGCGAGCTGCACTGCGGTGGACACGCTCTTCGAGAACCCAACGATTACGAACGCACTCGCTGCAATCGACTCAGCAAATGGCGCAGGCGTCAGTATCTGTACTTCGGGAGCGAACACGTACATGGTTGCCTCGCAGCTCATCAGCGACAATACCAAGTACTGGTGCGTTGATTCGACCGGACAGAAGAAGGAGCTTACCTCCGCTCCAGCAAACACTGCTACGGCTTGTCCGTAAGCGATTAAGGGTTCGGGTAGGCAAGCGCTCATCCTTCGGGGTGGGCGTTTTGCGTTTCTGGGTACATATCCCGAGCGCGGACGCGGTTGGGCGCTATACTCTCTCTATGGAAGTAATCCTCATGATTG
>CAZNDC010000018.1:1146-10432 GCA_964571755.1 uncultured Candidatus Saccharibacteria bacterium | reverse complement strand
CCGCAAATCGAGCCCTAGTGCCTTGAGCCCGTGCCCTATATCTGGATTAATGCCTCGTTAATCTTTGCTTCGAAGTCACCACTCGTATCTATGACTTTCACCCCATACTCTTCAGCCTCGTTTTTTAGCTCTTTACTAAACAAGGAAATCATGTCGGCCACTTTCTGAAAGGTCTCCTCATTTTTTGTTCTATCCCGTAACCAATCCTGCATAGCGTCGCTTTCTTTGCTTCTCTGGATTGCTTCCTCTCCAACCGTACTGATGAGGACTACGGATGAGAGGTTTGTGTGTTCAGACTGTAATTTCGAAATGAGCTTTGGTGTGATGTGATAGCCCTCGATTACATAATCCCAACCCTCAGTATTCGCACAGAGAACAAAGCTCTCAATGGCGGGATGTATTGTTTCTGCTTGTTTTAGATACGCGGCGACTATTTCTTCTATTGAGCATGCAGCATACATCTCATCATTCCCGCCGCCGCTTTTGCGCCTTAGTGCAGTCTTTGGAAACAGATTATCCACGTCTACTTCTGACACGTAGTTCTTTGCAATATCGTCAAATGCGTCCGTTGAAATCCAAGGAATTCCAGCTTCTTTGGCTACTACCTGTGCCAGCGATGTTTTGCCACTGCGAGGAGGTCCGCCCACTAAGATAATTCTACTCATTGCCTAATTCTAACAGAGGTTAGAATTTAGCCCTTTTGTTGTTCATAATTGTGGCACCTGATATACAGAGTGTATGAACAAGCGTCTTAAAATTATCCTACTCGTGCTCCTTAGCCTCTTCGCGGCTATCGGCCTCCTGTTCTCGGCGGTATTTGTCGCCATGCAATTCGGTCTCTTGAACGTCCGCGGATCGATACTCGAACGAAACGCCTTCTTCACAGGAAGCGCCACAACCACAGTTGCTGCAACTATTCCTGCAAAGCCGTGTATCGTGGATGGCCAGAAGACCTGCAGCTGGGACGAGACGCCGGAATGGGCAGTTGTTGAAGGCGGCCTCGAGAAGGACGCGGCCGTTATCGCGCGCGTAAGTGCCGCTACCGGCGTCTCCTCTCGCATGATTGCTTCGGTCGTAATCCCTGAGCAGATCCGCTTCTTTACGTCTGAACGCGAAGTCTTCAAGCGGTACTTCGAGCCGCTCAAGATTCTCGGCTCCCTCTCGCAGTTCTCGCTCGGCGTCTCTGGCATCAAGCAAGAGACCGCCCGCAAGGTAGAGGAATATGCGAACGACCCGTCTTCCCTGTTCTATCCCGGGCCCGAGGCGGCGAAGCTTCTCGCGTACCCGGAAGGAATTACGGACCACGATACTGAGCTCTACCGGCGTCTCACGGACGACAAGGACCACTACTACTCCTATCTCTATACTGCCCTCTACATAAAGGAAGTGAATGCGCAGTGGAAGGCTGCTGGATTTGATATTGAAAACAACCCTGAAGCCGTCGTTACGCTCTTTAATATCGGCTTCCCGAACTCACGCCCGAACGCGAGCCCACAGGCAGGAGGTGCTCCAATCACTGTGGGCGGGACTACCTACGCCTTCGGCGATCTTGGTGCTGCTTTCTATCGCTCAGACAAGCTGCGTTCAGTGTTGCCGCGCTAACTTTTCTTCACCAAGCTCTCATGCATGCGCACGTATAGTGCGCATATGGAAATAAGCATCGAAACACTTCTATCCCGCAAACGTGAGGGCGAAGAGGTGCATTTCGTAATCAAGAAGCTTTCTACGCTTCCACTCATTGGAACGATTGTTCGTTCATGGATCCGTGCGACGCAGAGCACGGGGCACCGTGACCTGTGGGCGACGCTCCCTCCAGTAGTTGCGTAGCAAAATTGGGGGCGTAGTACACTGTACGGAGCCCTTGCGGGCCTAACCGCACATCGTCCATATGGAAACAGCTAAGACCCGTTGCGCAGGTGGCATCGTTCTTGGCGACTCGGGTACCCTCGCTCTGATCAAGAACCGCAAGGCAACGCTCTGGTTCTTCCCTAAAGGAAAGCTCGAGCCAGGGGAGAGTGACGAGGACGCAGCGAGACGAGAGATTAAAGAAGAGACTGGACTCGACAATCTCGAACTCATTGATGACCTCGGCACCTATGAGCGGCCGCGCATCCAGCCTGATGGGATGGACGGGGTAGAGATGAAGTCGATACACATGTACCTGTTCGCCGCACCCATGCATGCGCCAATTCAGGCCGGTATGGAAGTTGTGGAGGCTCGGTGGATGCCGCTCAAACTCGTAGCAGAGTCTCTCGAACATGCGCGGGACCGTGCCTGGTTCGTGACGGTATTTGAACGCGTCCGCCAAGCCGTACAGCGCGATTAGAAAAGGCCCCGAGCGGGGCCTTTTCCTTAGCGTATCGCTTTTGCAATTGTTGGCACCACGCGCTTATCGAAGATGTCCGGGATAATCTTGGTTACGGTCGGTGTCTTCACAAGTGCCGCCAGCGCCCGAGCGGCCTTGAGTTTCATATCCTGTGTAATGACACGAACACCGTTATCGAGTGCGCCACGAAATACGCCCGGGAAGACAAGAGCGTTGTTGATCTGATTCGGGAAATCAGAGCGACCGGTTGCGATAACGAGCGCGCCAGCGAGTTTTGCTTCGTCCGGCATAATCTCTGGTACTGGGTTCGCCATCGCAAAAACAATTGAACGCGGCGCCATGGTACGCACGTCATCAGCCTGAAGCAGTCCCTTGCCTGAGAGCCCGATAAAGACATCGGCACCAACGAGCACGTCCTCAAGGGTTCCCTTGCGCGCATGCGTGTTCAGGAGCGCGAGCTCTTTCTTATGCGGTGGCAGGTCTGTGCGGTTCTTGTGTATCGCCCCTTTCCGATCGACTGAGACGATATCGCCTATGCCGGCTGCTCCAAGGAGCATGGCGACGGCATGGCCGGCCGCACCCGCGCCAGACACCACGACCCGGAGCCCCTTAAAGGGCTTCTTCGCCACCTTGGCAGCGTTCAGGAGGCCCGCGAGCACTACGATAGCAGTCCCGTGCTGGTCGTCATGCATGACGGGAATTGGGAGCGCCTCGTTGATTCGTCGCTCTATCTCAAAGCACTGTGGAGCTGCGATATCCTCAAGGTTGATGCCGCCCCAACCGGGCGCTATAGCAAGCACCGTGCGCACGATTTCGTCTGGATCCTGCGTATCAAGGACGATCGGCCACGCGTCGATGCCGGCAAACTCCTTGAAAATGAGCG
The DNA here is from genome assembly GCA_964571755.1 of uncultured Candidatus Saccharibacteria bacterium. Lineage (GTDB taxonomy): Bacteria > Patescibacteriota > Minisyncoccia > Phycocordibacterales > Phycocordibacteraceae > C7867-001. The sequence goes on along the minus strand of CAZNDC010000018.1, from coordinate 7,223 downwards.
CCTTCCCTTCCATCACAGGAAGTGCGCCGTACGGCCCGATATTGCCGAGCCCAAGGACCGCGGATCCGTCCGAGATAACAGCGACGCTGTTCTTCTTTACCGAGAGGTTCACCGCATCTTCCGGATGGAGAGACAGATGTTCTGATGCAACGCCGACGCCGGGCGTGTAATAGAGCGAGAGATCGCTCATTGCCTTGAGCTTCACGCGGCCTTTCGTCTCTATGCGCGCGCCGGTCTTCTTGAATGCGCTCAGTATCTGCTTCGGTGTTTTCTGTGCCATGTCCGGGAAGTATCGCATGCCCTCTTTCCTGCTGTCGAGCACGAGAAACGCGCCATTGCGGGCGCGTTTCTCTGGCACGTAAAGCCTCTTACGGCTTAAGCGCGCGCCACTTTTCAACGAGCACTTTCAACTGGGCAGCGAGTGCTGAGAGTGCTGCATCAGCGCCAACAACCGCACTTGCGCCAAGGGTTTCAGGACTGACTCCCTTAGTGTTCGTAGGGGTAGGGCTTACGAGCGGCTCGGTTGTATCCTCGATGATGAGTGAGCCTTCATCGAGCGTATATGACCTTTGGTTGACGTGGTCATAGGTCGAGAGCGACACCGTGTACTTCCCAGGAGCAAGCGCTGGGGATACGGTCACGGACCATCGTCCGTCCCGTACGGTCAGATCACCACTTCCGTACACCTTGTCTCCGTTTCCGATCGAGATGCCCACCGTGCCCGCGTCCTTCGCCGTGCCGCTGATTGTCGGGTTGCCGGAGTACGCGTAGAGCGAACTGTCATCAATCGAGCCCGTCGGCGCTGTCAGTCCTGCAACAGTAACCGTGACGCTCTTCTCCGCACTTGGTGCGTCATCCTTATCGGTCTGCGCGTTATTGAGGCAGATAAGACGATAGGTCGTGGTCCTGGTTGGTGTCACCGACATCGATCCTCTTACGTCGATATAGTATTCTTTTGCACTGGACATAAGGTAGCAGCGCGTCGCGTTTGTTGTGGACCATGAGAGAGTAGACGCGCTTCCGCTCGTGATTTTACTTGGAGACGCCGAGAAGGACAGCGTCGGCTTTACGGTCTCCAGCTCGCTCGGAATAGTCAGGAGCTTTGTGCGGAAATTGCCCCTCGACTTTCCATCCCTCTTTCCATCCATATTAATTTCCTGGTCGGGCACCTTCGCACTCGTTGCATACCCTATTGATGAGAGGCCAACCCGGTACCTACCGGTTGTGTCCGGGTCTACAATCACCGTGAGCGCGAATGTTTCCGTCTCTCCTTCCTCGACCAAGAAATAGCCGCTTCGGAGATTTGCCGTCGATGTCAGGACTCCGGTTGCGCTCCCCGAGAACGGGGATCCAGTGACAGCGTACTCGGCTCCCACTCTTCCAGACGTTGCTGCCGTGGCTGGGATGTACGTATCAGAGTCGATAGCAGTCACGTCATACTTGATGGTATACGTGCCATAGCTCGATGAGACATTGTCTCCCGGAGTTGTTACAGAGGCACTGGTACTTACAGCCTCAACCAATGGACTCATGTCGTCCGTCACCACAATATCGTGGTAGTAACTCTCGCCCTCAGCATCCTCAAAGGACACAGAGAATGTGTCCGCGTAGGTATAGGCGAAGGTGATGGTGTCCTCTTTAATGCGAGAACATCCCGTGTTCTCAGCGACTACCTTGTCCGAAGAGTCTCGATTATCGTCCCAATCGATATCGCCAAGATACGTGGCGCCGCAGGTAATTGTACCCATGTCGACTTTCACTCGTGCAGACACCGTAAGCGGCGCGAGGCCCGACGTAGGCGTAACCGTGAACGTAGTAGACGGTGCTACGGGAGTTGTAGAAAGAGCACCCCCGCTACTCGCGGAGTCTCCTGCGCTAACTTGTACCAGCTGTGCTTGAAGCTGCGTAAGCTGCGCCATAAGTGCCTGGATTCTGGCCTGCAGACTTGAGTTCGTCTGAGCGTTTGCGGCATTCGGTACAGAAACCACTAAGACGAGCGTAAGAATGAGGGCGATGTTTCTAAGGTGCGACATGAAAGATTGGTGAGGATGAGTAACTACCCTAAACCTTACGCGGCACCCGTGAATGCACAAGAGCACGGCCGTGCACAACCGCAAGGCCCTATATCCCTCTTAGCTACACAGCGCCTTGCCGGTCAGAGGACCAACGCTTCCATAGCCAGCACTGCCCTTCGTCGCAATCGCATTCTTTGTCTGGAATCGTTGTACTGCCGCGAGTGTCGCGGGCCCGAAATAGCCCGTTATCTTCCCTTCCGGATAGACGGCAGCGTCCTTCGCAAGAATCTGTTGGAGCCGGGTAACCTCTCCGTTAGCGTTAGTATCCGTCGAATTAATCTTGAGTATGTTTGCGAATGCTGTACAGGAAGCGGAAGCTGCAGGCACTGCCGCTACGGTAGGAACCGTCGGAATCGAGGCAAGAGGTGTCGTGAGTCCGAAGGCTGAATTGAAAGCAACACGAGTCTGCACACCCAGCTGACCCGTCTGTTCGAGCCCCTTGCTTGCCTGAAACGCCTTTACAGCATCCCGGGTACACAGGCCAAGGATCCCGGAGACCGGGCACTCAACGAGAGAAGCTTCGGTGCCAGGATAGAACCCGAGCTCAACAAGCGATGCTTGAAGTGCGTAGATACTCCGCGCGTCAGGAGGTGTCGAACTCGCAGAAGAGGGAGCGAGTGGGTCAGTCGTGAACTGATACGGGAGTACTTTCGAGGCAAAGCGAGGCCGTGCTGGCGTACCGAAGAAGTCCTTTACGCCGAGCGCTGTTTGATACGCATAATCGGCGAGGACCTCGTTTCGTGCGCCGCTGCCGGTAATCCGTGGCTCGTAGATATACCCATACTCAATCAAAAGGCTTGGCGCCGCGAGTGTGTTGTATGACCCTATGGCGATAAGTTCGCGCCCAGGCACTATGCCCTTACGCTCGAGACCAAAGGTTGATGTAGCAGTAGTCGTGTTCAGCCGGGCAAATACGGGTTCCGCAATCGCCCTCGATGTCTTTGCATTGCCGTATAGGGCGTCAGGAATGTAGATTGCGGCTCCTGAGTGCACTCCGCGAACGCCCGCTGCATGACCGGTCTCGTCATTCAGATGGAGATGGAGTACGAGGTTAATAGTATTCTCGTCCGCCCATTTATTTATGCCGTACAAACGGAGCGCGACGTCGGGGCGCACCTCATTGTGCGCGGCCTGCTCGTCGCTATCATCTATCTTTCCTTTCTTCTCGAGCTTCCCCATGGCGCTCTTATGAGTCTCCACGAAGCGTTCGATCTTCTTTCCTTGTGTATCGAAATAGCGCGTGAAGTCCGTATTCCATCCTTGATTGCCGCGCGCGACGAACACTTCGAAGTTCGTATCCGTCCGCAGCTCCCGCGCGAGCTGGTTGGCGATGTCGACAACGAGCTCGCGTTCATAGAAGCCCGCAAACTCTGTTCCTCCAAAACCAGGCTCATGCCCGGGCACAATGAGAATCCGTACCTTGTCTCCTCCGGCGACCGCCTTCGCATAGGCGTCTGCGAGATCAGCTGTGCTCACAGTCTCTTTGAAAACCGCTTTGCTGGTACGTTTCGTTGCCGCCTCGAGCGTGGGCGCGCTTGATACAAAGATGAGACTCGCGACAAGCGCGATGGAGATGACAGAAGAAAGGTTCAGGCGCATAGAAATACCGTATCACACCGGCCGTATCCACAGTCTTGCATACTATGAATGACGCAGGAGTGAAGCGCGTGCCGCACTGGCAGCGCGACCGGTATACTTATCCCTATGAAGCCCGAAGACCCGATTACCGAACATTTCACCCGACTCAAGCCCGACCAGAAGAAGGCACTCGGAAAGCTCGGTATCCGGACCATTGGGGACCTCTTGTACCACTTCCCCGCACGCTACGAGACTGCGGGCCCGACCGGGACGATCGGGAGCGCGACTGCGGGGAGCGACGTCACCCTCTACGGCACGATACGGAAGCCAGAGGCGAAGAAGGCGTGGAAATCGAGACGCCCTATGGGCGAGGCCTGGCTTGAGGACGCGTCAGGCCGCATGAAGCTCCGTTGGTTCTCGCAGCCTTATATAGCGAAATCTCTCACCGATGGCATGGTAGTGAAAGCGACCGGCAGGATAACGGGCACCGGCGACAAGATTTATCTCGCGAACCCCGAGATAGACCGCTCACCCATCGGCCCAGAAGAGATCCATGATTCCCTGTTCACTGACGTAGAAGACCTCGGTGGTGCGCTCATAGAGGACACGCAGTACGCCATATACCCGGAGTCAAAGGGCGTCTCCTCGCTCTGGCTCTTGCATGCGGTTAAGCGTGTATTTGAAGCAGGCGTACACGAGCGTCTCCCAGACCCTATCCCGAAGGATATGCTCGACCGCTATAACCTGCCGACCTTAGCTACCGCACTCATATGGATTCATGCGCCGCGAAAGATTCCTGATGCGCAGGCCGCTCGCAAGCGCTTTGCCTTCCAGGAAGTGCTCGCGATTCAGTTGACGACACAGCGCCGGAGACTCCTTGCTACCAAGGAACGCGCGCTTCCTGTTTCCGCGGACCGCGACGCGCTTGCAAGCTTTGTCTCTTCTTTTCCGTTCCCTCCAACTGAAGCGCAGACGCGTTCAATTGAGAGCATTGTCTCAGACTTCGAGAAGCCGCACCCGATGCGTCGCCTCCTCGAAGGAGACGTGGGTAGCGGAAAGACCGCTGTAGCAGCTGCAACCGCGTACATGGTTGCGACTTCTCGCCCGCCCGGAAGAATCGCGGGTACGCTCCAGGTCGCGTATATGTGTCCTACCGAGATACTCGCGAAGCAGCACTTCTCGACCTTCGTCTCCTATTTCAAGGACCACCCGATCCCGATCGGCCTCATAACGGGAAACGAGTGCCGGAAGTTCCCGTCCAAGGTCCGCTACGAGGAGTCGGCGAAGGTATCGCGTGCGCAGTTCGCGAAGTGGGTCGCCAATGGCGAGATACCGATCGTGATCGGCACGCATGCGCTCGTCTACAAATCGCTCGCGTTCCAGAATCTCGCCTACGCGATCATCGACGAGCAGCACCGCTTCGGGAAGGCGCATCGCCAGAAGCTCACGAAGAAGCACGACCAGCTCTCCCCGCACCTGCTTTCCATGACTGCGACACCAATCCCGCGCACGCTCGCACTCTCTATATATGGAGACCTCGACCTTTCCCTGCTCGACCAGATGCCGCTTGGCCGCAAGCCTATTCTTACGGAAGTGCTCGGTCCCGAAAAGCGGGAGAAGGCATACGCACGCGTGCGAGAGGAGCTCGCGCTCGGGCATCAGGCCTACGTCATATGCCCCCGCATCAACGAGCCAGATCCAGCGAAAGAGTTCGCCGTGCAAGCGAAGTCGGTGAAAGCCGAGGCTGAGCGACTCAAGCTGAACGTCTTCCCTGACGCCTCTATCGACATTCTGCACAGCAAGATGACACCGAAAGACAAGGAAGACGTGATGAAACGCTTCGAGAACGGTACGGTCCAGATCCTCGTCGCGACATCCGTCGTCGAGGTCGGTGTGAACGTGCCGAATGCGACCGTGATTCTTATCGAAGGCGCGGAACGGTTCGGACTCGCGCAGCTGCATCAGCTTCGTGGGCGCGTTATCCGCTCTTCAAATCAGGCATACTGCTTCGCGCTTCCGGAGTCCTATGGCCCCGCGACCAAGGAACGCCTCACCGCCTTAACAACTGCGAAGAACGGCTTCGAACTCGCTGAGTATGATCTATCGCTCCGCGGTGCCGGAGAACTCTATGGCGCGCGCCAATGGGGCGTATCGGATATCGCCATGGAAGCGCTCAAGAATATAAAGATGGTCGAGGCCGCGCGCAATGAGGCTAGTGCGCTCATCGAGAAAGACCCGGAGCTGAAGAAGCACCCGCTCCTGGCCGCGCTCGCCAAGGAAGCGGACGAGGAGGTGCATCCAGAATAAAGAAAACTTGAGTGCGCCCGGCAGGGCACGATCCTGCAGCCGCCGAGGTATAAGCTCGGTGCTCTAACCAATTGAGCTACGGGCGCGGAAATACTATATCTCATTCTACGAGCGTGG
>CAZNDC010000018.1:0-1136 GCA_964571755.1 uncultured Candidatus Saccharibacteria bacterium | reverse complement strand
AGCGTGGGTGGACAAAGATGAGGGAGCCTATAGAGTGTGTCTGGACGAAACCGTCGGGAGAGAACGACAATGACTACGTTTACTTTGGACGAAATCCGGTACGTGAAGCCGTACTGGATCGGGGTTGCCTGGGGCGAGTCCCTGGCCTTCCTCCCGCGTCTCCTGCTGGTCCTGGGGTTGATAAGCCTCGCGCCCATCGGAATGCTCGCGGCTCGATCGAGCAGCGTCTCACGGACGATCGCCGCCTTCGTGGCGCTGGTGCTGGTTGCGGCAGCGATCGTCGGCGCCCTGTGGATCTACGTTGATTTCTGGGCTTCTGCACTGGCCATCGGTGTCTACGTCATCGCTGGGGCGGCCTTCGTTCTTCGGGACTTCACCCGAGTGGACGACCTGTAGCCACTGACAGGCCTCGGCAACTACAAACGGCGACACCCCTCGGGTGTCGCCGCTTTTCATATCCAGATTCAATCTAGATCGCTTCCTCCTCTTTCGCCTTCGGCACGATGCCGTTTGCAATGAGGATCTTCTCGAACTCCTCGCGCTCGAGTGTCTCCACTTCAACGAGTCGCTCTGCGATCGCATCGAGCGCGCCGCGATGATCTGTAAGAACCTTGCGTGCGCGCCCCTTCGCTTCGTCTATGATGCGCGCCACTTCAGCGTCGATCTTAGACGCGATGTCCTGCGAGTAGCCGCCCTCTCCGTATGCGCGATCCGCGGCATACGCGACCGGACCGAGCACGTCCGACATGCCGTACCGAGCTACCATGTCGCGCGCGAGGCCTGCGATAACCGCGAGATCGTTCGACGGTCCGGTCGTGATGTCGCCGTAGACCATCTCCTCAGCGACGTAGCCGCCAAGAGTTCCTGCTATGTCGTCGAGGAAACTCTTCCTCGACTGCATCTTCTTATCATCGAACGGGAGCTTGAGTGTGTACCCCGCTGCCCGACCGCGGCTGATGATTGATATCTTATGAATAGGGTCCGCATGCTCGAGCACGGAACCCACGAGCGCGTGTCCTGCCTCGTGGTATGCGGTAAGAAGCTTCTCCTTCTTCCCGAGAAGATGGCTCTTTCGTTCTGGACCAAGCATCACCTTCTCGATGGAGCGGATGAGGTCATACTGCGTAATCTCCTTG
>CAZNDC010000017.1:0-10881 GCA_964571755.1 uncultured Candidatus Saccharibacteria bacterium | reverse complement strand
CCAAGCCCTGCTTCCCGCAGGGCATGGTTCTTGATGCACTTGTCCCTTCATAGACTTTAATGAAGCGTCTGATCGTCGAGATTAAGTTCGTACTGAGAGCCAAGAGGTATGTCAAACTTCTCAACAATTGGGTGCTCAGAAAAGTATTTTGCGGCGCGGTTTGCTGCATTCTTAAGGCGGCTTGGCCCTATGAACTGTTCCTCGGAAATATCAAGCGATGAAGTATGTATTGATATTCCTGTACGTATTACATTTTTAGTCTCTGGATTGTACGCAAACGAAACGCTTGAGTCCCGATCGATCATAACTTCAATGCGCATAGGATCGCTCGCGTACGGCTTAATCCTGTAGCTGTTTGAGGGGGCAGATTCCAACATGTAAGGAGATTATATAACAAAATGAGGACGACCTAGGGTCGTCCTCGAAAGTGCATGCTGCCGTCTGCTTTTGTTGGCGGCTTGCGATCTCTGCGGACCGTTCTGCACGAAGTCGCTCCAACTCGATGCGCCTGTCCCTCACGAACCGCTTGATGATTCGGTAGTAGGCCATGGCGATCAGTTGATACGCTCGCTTCCAGGGGAAGGGAATTGGCCGTTCATAGGCCGCCTGACGCGCAAGTGCGTACAGATCCTTCCTTGGTTCGCCCTTTCGCAGGTCCTCGCAGGTTACGATGACTTCATACGCCAGGACGGCGGAGATGCCAACGACAGGCTGGAAGTTCATAAGCGGCTTACCCTTCTCGGTCTCGGCGACTTCGTGAATCGCCTGCAAGACCACTTCCATTCGAACGCGATACCCCATTTACGCCTCCCCGTTCGAGAGAAGGACGTGGTCGATATCTTGGACTTGTGCGAGCGCACCCATGAGGGTCTGCTCGAATTCGTCTTTCGGTATCGACGACGGGCACGGAAGCGGAAGAGCGGCCCCGCCCACGAACGTGCGGATGGGCGGCCGCCAAAAGGGTTTACGTTCAGAATCACAAGCGATGCCGCGTTCCCTCCGCATCTTGGCGAGCCCTACGCGCACGTAAGCGGTAACCAGCTCCGCTGTGTTGACGGCGTCCGTTTGGGCGCCCTGCACAAGCAATTCTCTCCCTGTCTCCCCGCTACGGAGACTCATTCGAACAGTTTCCACTAGAGTCTCCTGTGGTTTAACTGGGTATGCAAAATATGCCCTAAAAGTAAAGTTTAGTCAACTAGCCCCACGCTACATTCAACCTTGAAACACACCACCACAACAACGTTCTATCTCCCTGAGAACTAACGAGAAAAGTCCCGCACCCAGATCCCTGGCGGCCAATATGTCCCGATTCTAGTCCTGCGTATAGAGAGCGCGAGTGCTGTTGTGCCGAGTGCATCTCCGAGACGCTCTGCAAGTGTGCGCATGTAGGTTCCTGTGCCGCAGGTAACGCGCAGAGAAAGTACTGCAAAGGAACGCTCAGGGAGCGTTGAGAATAGTTCCTCCCATGCACCTCGTACTGCGTCTTGCCTGAAGTCTGCCCCGAGCGCTTTCGATGCATCTTGCGAACGTGGGATATCTTGAAGGGAAGATCGGATACGCGCATGAAGCTCGGCTGCAGGCATCTGTTCCTGCCTTAAGAGGTTGATGTGATAGATAGTCTCCGTATGGGTTGGAATCTCTATGGAATCGAGTGTGCCCTCAAGTGCGTACATAAATAAAGGCTTCCCGTTTACGGTCTTTGAGGAGTAAGCAGGATATACGACATGCTTGCTCCCTTGCTCAACACCGAGAGCTCTGCGTATTTCTCTCGTGCCAGGTCTCGATTCGGTGCCGTTGTAGTTCGGCATGCCGAGTATGTCTCCGGTGTCAGTCTTGATATCAAGCAGCACCTCGATCTCATATTCCTTGTCGAGTCCGTGATATCGTTCCTGACGTTTACACTCGTCTCCGAGCAGCACAAGAAGCTTCCCAGACGCCATGGGGTCGAGTCTGCCTGCGTAGCACGCAGCGATGTCCTTATATAGAGGATTCTCAGTCTTCCAGCGCTCGATTGCTTGGAGTGGTGTCTGGCCGACTGTCTTATTGAGGACTACGTGCATGCGCATTTGCTTCATAGTACGGGATGCGGAAGGGAAATGAAAAAGCCGCGCATCGAAACATCAATCTGATGTCTCAGCGCGGCTAGCTAAGCGGCAAGTCTGCGGCTGCGGAACCGTTGGCTCGGAGCAATCGAAAGTCTAAGGTCTGTGCATAGATCGATAAGGCACAGGTAGTTGCTCGCTTCGTGCCAAAAGTCGAGAACGCGTTCGCTCTTGCACGCGTACCCCTCGATAAAGAGGATGGACCTCTCGTACCGAAGGCTCAGATCTTGATCGATCTCAGTGCGGAGTCGTATGAACCCCATGATAAACCCGTCAGGGTCCTTCAGGATTTTGTCGATTCCGCTCTGGTAAATCCGAACCGAGATCTGCGCGACGGTCCCGACCTCGTGTAATCCCGGGTAAATAACAGTGGCATCAGTCAACGTGATAGCTCCATACTAAGGGAAGGAGGCACCACACGCATCACGTCAGCCCGAATCTCAACGTCCGGGTCCGCAGGCATCCTAGCACAGGCAAACTCGTTTAACAGATTGTCTAAAAATCAGGAGAGAAGCGAGTCTACGAGCGCTTTCACGTCACCTCCGTCCGCACGACCCTTGAACTCTTGCATGAGGCTTCCCATGAAGCGTCCTGCGTCCTTCTTATCCGTAACGCCCATCTCAGTCATCTTTGCGCGTGCGATTGTTTCGATCTCCTCGCGACTCATCTGCTCAGGAAGGAGGGATTCGAGGACGGCGAGCTCTGCAATCTCAGGCTCGGTAAGGTCGAGGCGTCCTGCACTCGTAAACTGCTCGATGGAGTCTTTGCGCTGGTTGCTCGCGCGCTTTACGACAACGAGGGCCTCTTCGTCGGTCAGAAACTCGTCCGGCTTCCGCTTCTTGGCTACAACCTCGTTGGTCATGGCGGTCACGAGCGAACGGAAGGTTCGCAGGCGTACCTCATCTTTCGCCCGTAGCGCGTCTGGAATTCCTGCCTTTATGGTCTCGTGAATGGTCATTGGCCGCATCCTACCATAGTCCGCTTTGGGTTTTGCTATACTTGTCCCATCCATGTTGGTATCCGATACCTGGCACGCACGCACCCCCGCCTCTATTTCCGAGCATCTTCATACGGATCTCGAAAGAGGTCTGTCCCGTGAGGAGGCGGCGGTGCGCCTCGAGGACCAAGGAAAGAATCGCATGCCTGCTCCAGACCGCGACAGTTTCGTGATGCGGTTTCTTAAACAGTTTGCGAGTCCAATCACGTTCGTGCTCGTTGCGGCCGCGCTCGCAACGTTCTTCCTTGCACACTACACCGACGCGCTCGTTATAGCGGTAGCGCTCCTCGTTAACGTCATCATGGGGATGGTACAGGAGGGGCGCGCTTCTCGTGCATTTGAGGCGCTCAAGAAAGGGGAAGCCAAGTCCGCAGTGGTGTTCCGGGATGGCGAGCCGCTCAAGATTCCTGCCGAGGAGCTTGTTATTGGCGACCTGGTCGTACTCTCAACCGGGAGCGCGATCCCGGCTGACCTACGCCTCATCGAGGTGCACAGTCTTTCCGTAAACGAATCATCGCTCTCGGGGGAGTGGCTCGCCGTAGAGAAGACAACAGAGGTGGTCCCTGAAGGTGTTCCTCTAGTTGAGCGCAGCGGGATGGTGTATGCGGGGACCTTGGTTGCCGGAGGTGCCGGGAAGGGAATCGTGGTCGCGGTAGGGGGCGACACAGAGATCGGACGGATTGCTATCGAGCTGGGAAAGAAGGATGAGTCTGTCACGCCACTCATGCGTGATATCCGTCAGGTTGCGCGCTTCATCCTGATTGCAGTCGCTATTGTGATGGTCGGTATCCTCATTCTCGGCTCGCTGCGCGGACTTCCATTCGACGAGATTCTGTTTACTGCTATTGCGCTTGCGGTTGCGAGCGTGCCTGAGGGCCTTCCTGCGGCTGTGACCGTCGTACTCGCGCTCGGCATGGAGCGTATTCTTAAATCAGGGGGTCTGGTGCGCAATCTCCTTGCAGCCGAGACACTCGGTACGACGAGCATCATTCTTACCGACAAGACAGGCACTCTCACCGAGGGGAGGATGACGCTCGAAATGTTCGTAAGCAAGACTTCGTTCCTTACCGAAGCGCTTGAGAACGAGTCCCGCTCACTCCTTACCGCAGCCGTTCTCGCGTCGAATGCGTATGTTGAGGAACGCCCCGAGGCGCACGGGGACGAGAAGCTCGTCGTGCACGGGAGACCTATCGAGCAGGCAATCGTGCTCTCGGGCCTCAAGTCCGGCATCTCCCAGCAAGCATGCCTCAATGACTATCCTCGTACCGACGAGCTGCATTTCGACTCCTCCCGTCGGTTCGGCGGCATGCTCGTCGATGAAGGTGGGAAGTACATTGCCTACATAACAGGCGCTCCTGAGCTTCTGCTCGAGACTGTATCCCATGTCCGTGACGGGGAAGGGAAATCCCATGCGCTTTCTGAGGAGGTGCGCACACACTTCCTGAACGCGCTCTCGGGAGCGGCAGGCGAGGGTAAGCGCGTAATAGCGGTTGCTCGCGTCGAATCTCCTGACGCTACGTTCCCGACAGAAGAGAAGCTTCTTTCGTTCCTTGGTACGGGCAGTCTGCTCGGTCTTCTCGTATTTTCCGATGTTATACGTGAGGAGGCCAAGGATGCGATACGGGACATGCAGGACGCAGGCGCGCGCGTACTCATGCTTACCGGAGACAATCCCGAGACCGCCCTCTCTATAGCGCATGCCGTTGGTATTGCAGGGGAGGGGGAGCGGGCGTATACGGGCACGGAGCTTGAGCAACTTTCTAATGCAGAATTGCTGCGTGTGTTGCAGGAGCACAGCGTGTTCTCGCGCGTGACCCCTTCGGACAAACTGCGCATCGCGGAGATTCTCAAGGAAGCGGGCGAAGTTGTTGCAATGACCGGGGACGGGGTGAACGATGCTCCTGCACTACGTGCTGCGGCCATTGGTGTCGCGGTTGGTTCGGGGACCGATGTTGCGAAAGAGGCATCGGACCTCGTACTTCTTGATAATGGTTTCTCAGTGATAACGAGCGCCATACGCGAAGGACGGCGCCTGCGAGAGAACTTCAAGAAGATCTTTGCCTACATGCTCTCGACGAATTTCAGCGAGGTTATACTCATCGCGTTTTCACTCATCGTTGGGTTGCCGCTCCCGATTCTCCCGACCCAGGTGCTCTGGTCTAATCTTATCGAGGGAGGACTCATGAACTTTGCGTTTGCGTTCGAGCCCCTCTACCCGAGCGCTATGAAGAGAAAGCCAAAGGACCCTGAGATTGCGCGCGTACTTTCGCCGAAACTCATCAAGCTTATCGGGCTCGTGGGTACTCTCACCGCCATAATGCTCATCGGCATCTACCTCTTCCTCCTCTCGCTCAATCTCCCGCTCGAAGAGGTGCAGACCCTCATGTTCGTTGCAGTCTCGGTTAACTGCATCTTTATGGCCTTCTCTATGAAGAGTCTCGGGACACCAATCTGGAAACTTTCGCTGCTCTCAAACAAATTCCTCGTTGTATCCCTTATAGCAAGCGCTACACTTTTGATGGCTGCGCTCTATGTCCCGTTTCTCCAGAAGCTCGTACACGTAACTGAGCCAACGATGCTTCAGGTTACGATTTTGGTTGGATTCGGTCTTCTGAATCTTCTTACGATTGAGGTGGCGAAGTGGATATTCTTCATTCGTGAGCGGAATGACTCGCGTATACTTTCCGCATGAGCCTCTTCACCGTCTCGATAATCGTCCTCGTTCTGGTCTTTCTCCAGGGCATTGGTCTTTGGCTCATCTTGAGGCGCCGGGAGGAGCGGAAGGACGATTCAAGCGGGCTTCTCTTGATACAGAAGCAGATGGAGAACCTCGAGCGTGCACTGGATTCCCGCATGAACGAGTCCTCGCGTCAGATGAACGACACGATGCGTAGCCAGCTCGGAGAGTCCTCGCGTCTGATCAAAGAGATAACGGAGGAGATAACGAGCGTGAAGGAGATTGGTCGCGAGACCGGGAAGTTCGCGGAGCAACTGAAAAGCCTCCAGGACATCCTCAAGAACCCGAAGCAGCGCGGCATCCTTGGTGAGTACTATCTCGAGACCGTGCTCAAGAACGTGCTCCCGCCAGGCATGTTCAAGATGCAGTACCTCTTTTCTAACGGGGAGATCGTAGACGCAGCAGTGTTCGTTAACGACAAGATTGTTCCTATAGACTCAAAGTTCTCTTTGGATAACTACAACCGCTACGTACATGCCGAGGGCGCTGAGCGTATTACGCTTGAGAAAGCATTCGTAAGCGATTTGAAACTCCGCATCTCAGAGACTGCCAAGTACATCCGGCCAGAGGAGGGGACTATGGACTTCGCATTCATGTTCATCCCTTCTGAGGGCATTTATTACGACCTCCTTACGAATCAGGTGGGAGCAGGGGAAGAGGAGAACCTCATCCAGCGTGCAGCCTCAAAGCACAAAGTCATCATCGTCTCGCCGACGTCCTTCCTCGCGTACCTGCAGACCGTGATGCAGGGATTGAAGGCCCTTCAGATCGAGAAGCAGGCTGAGGAGATCCAGAAACGTGTGGGCGAGCTCGGGAAGCACCTTGGCTCCTATGAGGAGTACTACAAGAAGCTCGGTACCGCGCTTGGTATCGCAGTCTCCCATTACAACAGCGGGTACAAGGAACTCGGGAAGGTAGAGAAGGACGTCTATCGCATCGCTAAGGAGAAGATAGGGATGGAGGTAGGGCTTTTGGATAAGCCGGGGAGTCAGGAAATTGACTAAATACCTTATATTCAGTATAGATACAGCAGACCTTGGTCTGGAATCCCTCCAGATGTAGGAACGAGGATTGTTACGATGATTTCGATTGTTCGTCGGGCGCTCGGCGCTCTGATGATTTCGATGGCTGCATATTGGGCCATCTTCTCCCTGTTCATCGCTCCGCAAAACGCGAGGGCTTTGGAAGCGCAAGGGGAGCTACACACGCCCATGATCCTGGCGATTATTCCGATAATCATCTGGTTCGTTACCAATACGCTCAGCGGGGCGCTCCTCTTCTGGAAGGGCAAGCCCATGCAGCTCCTGAGCCTGGTTGCGTTGGGGGGCCTGGCCTGCATCTACCTGCTGGTCTCAATCGAGATTGGTGAACCGCTAACACCAGTACTGCTCTACGACCGCGCCAGCGATTTGCAGCAGGCAATCTTCCTGGGCTGCATGCTCTTCGTGGCACCCATCCTGTACCTCGCAGATCTGCTCCTCCCTCCCTATCCGCCCTGGCTACGCTTCGGCGGCCCCAGGGACGGCTAAGGGCGCCAGAAGGCTTATCTTCAAGGCTGCTACGATTCCGTGGCGGCCTTGCTTTTTAGGGCCTATTTCGGTATTCTGGTGGGACTATGGAACTCGCAGTTATAAAGACCGGAGGGAAGCAATACGTGGTCGCACCCGGCGCGACCGTTACTATCGAGAAGCTCGGACGGGGTGCTGCTACCCAAGTCGTGAAGAAGGGCGACACCGTCACCTTTGACGAGGTCCTCATGACCGACAACGGCACGCTCTCGCTCGGCACTCCATTCCTCGCGGGCAAGACCGTCACCGGTACTGTCCAGATGGTTGGACGCTCGAAGAAGGTGGAGGTGGTCAAGTACAAGGCTAAGAGCCGCTACTTGAAGCGCCGCGGCCATCGCCAGCCGTACGTGAAGGTGAAGATCGATACGATCGGATAAGCAACCGGCCCCCTCTGGGGCCGGTTCTTTTATACTCCGAGGTATACTGATCCTATATGGAAGAGACCCTTAGAAGGTTCGGTGAACAGTTTGAGTGGGAGCCGGTAATCATGAATAAGGATGCGTTCAAGACATACGCGCGGTATGTCGTCTGTGGCATGGGAGGCTCTCACTTAGGCGCGTGGCTCATAAAGAAGTACGGACCAGCTGCTAACATTGTCATTCATCGTGACTATGGCCTTCCCGAACTCCCTGATTGGGAGGACACGCTCGTTATCTTAAGTTCGTACTCAGGAAGCACTGAGGAAGTGCTGGACTCAGCTGATGTGGCACTCTTGAGAGGGCTTCCTATGGCCGCTATCTCAACCGGCGGCCCGTTGCTCGCATTTGCGACAGAGCAGGGTATCCCGTACATCGAGATTCCTGATCTCGGGCTTGAGCCGCGCATGGCTATAGGGTTTTCAATCTTAGGTATCGCTCGACTCATAAATCGTCCTGATGTTGAGGCCGCTGCACGCGAAGCAGGGAAGGCTGCCGACCCGTTTGGACCGAAAGAAGCAGGGAAGAACCTCGCCACGCTCCTTACAGGAAAGACCCCCATTATTTATGCATCAGCAAATAACACAGTGCTCGCGTATATCTGGAAGATAAAGCTCAACGAGACTGCGAAGATACCAGCGTTCGCGAACGTGTTCCCGGAGCTTTGTCATAACGAGTTCTGTGGACTCGATGTGGCCGACACAACGCGCAGTCTCTCGAGCGGCATGCAGTTCCTATTCCTTCGGGACCCGAACGATCACCTGCGTATCAAGAAGCGCATGGATGTTGCGGAGGAGCTCCTCAAGGAGCGGGGCATGAGCGTGGAGCGCATCGAACTTTCTGGAGATGGATTCGCACAGCTGTTTGCAACGGCGTTCCTTTCCGATTGGACCTCGTTTACGCTCGCGGAGACCTACGGTGTTCCGGCGCTGCCAACACCGCTCATCGCGGAGTTTAAGAAGCGGATTCTCGACTAAGTCTCCTTCCTATTCCGAAGCGCCGCAGAGAGTGTCGTAGAATCTGCGTATTCAAGCTCTGCACCCGTAGAGAGGCCACGGCCAAGCTCGGTAAGGGAAAGAGGACCGCGAAGGGGAGCGAGTATCTCACGTACGCGATCAGCGGTGTGCTCTCCTTCTGACGTCGCCGAGAGCGCGAGCACAATCTCGCGGAGTCCCGTCTTGCTCCTCTGTTCAACGACACGGACGAGTTCCCGTTCCCGGATAGTGCCTTTCCCGGAGAGCGTTATAACGCCGCCAAGGACGAAGTACCGGCCCCGGTAGGTCCCTGCACGCTCGACGGCCATAAGGTCTTGGTCCTTCTCAACAACCAGGATGAGGCCGTCGTCACGGTTAACGTCCGCGCAGTATGAGCAGAGGCTCTGGCTATTAGTGCTCGAGAATCGCATGCACATGGTGCACTGACGAATATCGTTCGCAAGATTAAGTATGAGATCTGAAAGGCGAGCGCGGTCTTGCGGAGCTGCGGAAAGAAGGTGATAGACAAAGCGCTTGGCCTGGCGAGGTCCAATGCCTGGAAAGCGTGTGAACGCAGACGAGAGATCTTCAATACGGTCTGCCATAGTCTAGAACTCTGAGGCGAGATCGCCGTACCCTGACTTATCCATTGGCATGAAGCTCGTGCGCTTCTCGTCAAAGTAGAGCTCGATCTTGCCGGTTGGGCCGTTGCGGTGCTTCTCAACGAGGATTTCGGCGATGTTGGGTCGGTCGCTGTCTTTGTTAACCTTGTCTTCACGGTGGATAAACATAACGACGTCGGCGTCCTGCTCGATCGATCCCGAATCGCGGAGATCCGAAAGACGAGGCTTGCCACCGCGCTGCTCAACGGCACGCGAGAGCTGCGAGAGGGCGATAACCGGTACCTCGAGCTCGCGCGCAAGCGACTTCAGGGAGCGGGAGATCTCCGTAACCTGCTGCACCATAGAATCGGAGGCCTTGGTGTTAGTCGGTGCCATGAGCTGGAGGTAGTCGACCACAATAAGACCGATACCGCGTTCGCGCTTCAGGCGGCGGGCAACGGCACGCATGGAAAGGATGTTCTGTGCCGGCTTGTCATCAATATAGATAGGGGCCTTCGAAAGGCTCTCGAGCGCATCGCGGATCTTGCTAAAGTCTTCCTCCGCATGGATCGCGCCGGTGCGCATCTTCCAGGAGTTAACGAACGACTCCGCTGAGAGCATACGGTCCACGAGCTGCTCCGAACTCATCTCAAGCGAGAAGATACCAACCGGCACATTCCCGCGTACCGCAGCGTGTCGTGCGATATCAAGCGCAAGCGAGGTCTTTCCCATGGAAGGACGTGCAGCGAGGATGATGAGGTCTGACTTATGGAGTCCTGAGAGGAGATTGTCGAGGTCAGGGAAGCCCGTTGAGACACCACGGATAGCGCCTTGATTCTTCGAGAGCTGCTCGATGCGCTCCCAGGCGTCATCCACCTTGTCTGCGATAGCGACGAACTTATGGACTGCGGTAGCGTTGCTGATTGCGTAGATGGACTTCTCCGCGTTATCAAGCACAACAGCCGTGTCGCTCGCTTCGTCATAGGCGGATTCGGTGATTTCGTACGCAGTATCAATAAGCGCACGCATGAGGTGCTTGCGCACAACGAGGTCCGCATAATGATTGAAGTTGCCCGGTGTCGGTGCGCTGCCGGCGAGCTCCGCAATATAGGCACGTCCCCCAGAACGCTCGAGTACGCCTTTGGCGTTGAGTCGCTCGCTCAGCGAGAGAATATCGATAGGCTCGCCGCGCTCAGCAAGTTCGCGCATGCACTCGAAAATGAGACGATGCTTGTCTGCATAGAACGACTCGGGGCGCACGAGGTCCGCAATATCATGGAGCGCATCAGGCTTCAAGAGAAGCGCGCCAAGAAGCGCTCGCTCGGAATCGAGACTTTGCGGCGGGATGCGCGTCACGGAGGATGCCATTACCTCCTATTCTATCAACCGGGACGGCGGGTGACTACGGGCCCTTCGGGGCGGTCTTCAACATGATATCCACTGTTCTCTATGTGGATACGTAATGCGTCGGAACGGTCGAAATCA
>CAZNDC010000016.1:0-10939 GCA_964571755.1 uncultured Candidatus Saccharibacteria bacterium | reverse complement strand
TCGACACCGTGAAGCCTGAGGCATACGGGACCCGTACACCGGTTAACCAAATGGCCGCGGTTAACATCGAGGACGCGAGGACGCTTCGTATCGTCCCGTGGGACAAGTCGCTCACGAAGGTCATCGAGAAGGCGATTCAGGATGCCAATCTCGGCGTTGGTCTTGCGACCGACGACCAAGGACTCCGCGTTACGTTCCCAGAGCTCACCGCCGAGCGTCGCACGATGCTTCTCAAGGTAGCGGGCGAAAAGGTAGAGGCTGCGCGCGTTACGCTTCGCGGGCACCGCACGGATACCATCAAAGCCATCGATGCGGCCGAGAAGGAAGGCGGCATGGGCAAGGATGAGGTTATCCGTTTCAAGGACGAAGTGCAGAAGAAGATTGATAAAGGCAACGAGGCCTTAGAGGCGCTCGGGAAGCGGAAGGAAGCTGAAGTCTCTCAATAATGTCTATCCTCATCTTCATCCTCGTTCTTATCGCGCTCATTGTCGTGCATGAGTTCGGGCACTTCGTCGTGGCCAAGCTCTCGGGGATGCGTGTCGACGAGTTCGGTATCGGGTACCCGCCTAAGGCGTGGGGAAAGAAGTTCGGCGAGACCGAGTACACGCTCAACTGGCTCCCGTTCGGCGGATTCGTGAAGATATTCGGCGAGGATCCGGAACCTGGAGCAGCACAGGACCCGAGAGCGTTCTCCTCAAAGCCCCGCATCCTTCAGGCTGCCGTCCTTGTCGCGGGCATCGGGATGAATCTCTTCTTCGCGTACCTTCTTATTACCGCGACCCTGTTCCTCGGCACCACCCGCGCGCTCACCGCCGAGGAAGCGAAGATCGCGCCTGATGCCGTGCTCGCGATCGCAAGCATCATTCCCAATTCTCCGGCAGACGAGGCCGGCCTCGTCCCAGGAGACGTCATCCTCTCCGTAGAATCCGCAGGAGGTTCGTATACCGGTGCAGAACCCGAGCTCTTTACGGCGCTCGTTAACGAGAACGAAGCAGGAATTCCCGTTACGCTCTCCGTTAAGCATGGAGAGGAGACTAAGGACGTCACCATAACGCCAGCGTCGGGGGTTATCGGCGGGAACCCAGAGCGCCTCGCGCTCGGCGTTGGTCTCGCGACGATCGGCACTGTTTCGGTCTCGGCGTTCGAAGCACCTGTTGAAGGAGCGATACTCACCTGGGAACTCACGAAGCAGACCGCGATTGCGCTCTACCATTTCTTCGGCGGACTCTTCACCTTCACGGCTGACCTCTCGCAGGTAGCGGGTCCGGTTGGTATTGCAGGGGCGGTAGGGAATGCGTCTTCGGATGGCCTTGCGTCCTTGCTCGCGATAACCGCGCTCATCTCGATTAACCTCGCACTCATCAACGTGCTTCCGATCCCTGCGCTTGATGGCGGAAGGCTCTTCTTCGTTATCATCGAAGCCATAACGAGACGCCCAATTAAGCCCATTATTGCAAATTCATTCAACACAATCGGATTCGCGCTTCTTATCCTCCTCATGCTTGTCGTAACTGCGAGCGATATCTTTAAGATCGTAAGCTAAGCATATGAAGCAGGCCGTATTCATTCACGGTGGAGAGACATTCGATACATACGACGCATACCTAGAAGCGCTGCGTTCTTGGACCTATAGTCCTCAGCCGGTTAATGAAAAGCGCTGGAAGCATACGCTTTCGGAGCGTCTCGGCGATGAGTGGGAAGTATTCATGCCACTCATGCCGAACAAGCAGAACGCGAAGTATGAGGAGTGGTGCATCTGGTTCGAGAAAATCATTCCGCACCTCAAGGACGGTGTCGTTCTTGTAGGTCATTCGCTCGGGGGCCTTTTCCTCGCGAAATACCTGGAAGAGCATGAGCTCCCCATATTGGTGAAGGCGACGTTCCTCGCTGCAGCCCCATTTGATACGAGAGATCCTGAGTTCTCGCTCTCCTCTTCGCTCGACCTGTTCGCCAAGCGGGCAGGGAAGTTGTTCCTATATCAGAGCACCGACGATCCTGAAGTGCCATTTACAGCACTCGAGACGTTTCAATTACTCCTTCCGAATGCAGAGGTGCGCGTCTTCTCCGATCGTGGGCACATTATGCAGCCGGAGTTTCCAGAGCTTATCGAAGACATTAAGTCCGTAGCATAGAACGCGGGAACGACGAGCTCGTTGACTTCCGTCAAAGGGCCTTTTGCCCTCCCACTCCTCGGGTCGTATACTGGAGGGACTATGCGCCAATCCAGCCTCTTCACGAAGACTCGCCGGGAAGCCCCTTCAGACGAGCTCGCTAAGAACGCGCAGCTCCTCATCCGCGCGGGATTTGTCCATAAGGAGATGGCAGGTGTCTATGCATACCTGCCGCTTGGTATCCGGGTTATCGAGAACATCAAGAAAATAGTCCGCGAGGAGATGGACGCAATCGGCGGGTCCGAGATCATCATGACCGCACTTCAGCGGAAGGAGCTTTGGGAGCAGACCGACCGCTGGAGCGACGAGCAGGTGGATGTCTGGTTCAAGTCGAGTCTCAAGAACGGGACCGAAGTAGGGTTCGGCTGGTCACACGAGGAGCCGATCACGGACATGATGAAACAATACCTCGAGAGCTACCGCGACCTCCCGGCATTCGTGTACCAGTTCCAGACCAAGCTCAGGAACGAGCTGCGTGCAAAGTCTGGCATCATGCGCGGACGCGAGTTCGTAATGAAGGATATGTACTCCTATACGATCGACGAAGCAGCGCACCAGGTGTTCTATGACGCGGCCATTCAGGCGTATCACAACGTCTTCATGCGTGTCGGGCTCGGGGACCGAACCTACCTCACGGTTGCCTCCGGCGGCGCGTTCACGCAATTCAGCCATGAGTTCCAGACGCTCGACGAGTCTGGCGAGGATGTCATTTACGTACACAAAGAGAAGAAGATTGCCGTGAACAAGGAGGTGCTTACGGACGAGGTGCTGGCACAGATCGGCGTCAAACGAGACGAGCTCGAGGAAGCGAAGGCAGTCGAGGTCGGGAATATCTTCAGCTTTGGTGATATCAAATCGAAGCAGCTGGGCCTTCTCTATACGGCAGAGGATGGGGAGCAGAAGCCGGTTATCCTCGGCTCGTACGGCATTGGCATCACGCGCCTCATGGGCACGCTCGTAGAGGCCTTTGCAGACGAGAAGGGCATGGTCTGGCCTGAGGCAGTAGCACCGTTCCGCTATCATCTGGTCTCGCTCGCCGGCAGTGACAGCGATATCGCAGCATTCGCGGAAGCGGTCTACTAGGAGCTCACGGACGCAGGGAAGTCCGTTCTCTATGACGACCGAGACCTTCGTGCAGGGGAGAAATTCGCAGACTCTGATCTCATCGGTATTCCGTGGCGCGTCATCGTGGGTCGGGACGCCGTTCCGGGCGGCCAGGTTGAGCTCGTGAACCGTGCGACTGGCGAGGTGCAGAAGCTCACGCGGCAGGAACTGCTCGCGCTCTAGGCATGGCAAAGAGATTTTCCAGGAACTCGCTTTTCTCAACCGACATCGGCATCGATCTCGGTACGGGCAACACGCTCGTCTACGTGCGTGGACGCGGCATCGTCATCGCGGAGCCCTCAGTTGTAACGGTGAACGATAAGACCGGACAGATGGTTGCGGTTGGGCAGAGCGCGAAGATGATGCTCGGCAAGACACCGCCGCACATCCGCGCAGTCCGTCCGCTCTCGCATGGTGTTATCTCGGACTTCGAGGTAACTGAGGAGCTGCTCGCATATTTCATAAATAAGGCACAGGGAGGACGTTCACGTCTCTTTGGTCCCCGAGTTGTTGTGGGCGTACCGACAGGCGTCACGAACGTGCAGAGCCGCGCAGTGCGTGATGCAGCACTTACCGCAGGTGCGCGCGAAGTCTATATCCTCGAAGAGCCTATGGCAGGTGCGATCGGCGCAAAGCTCCCGGTTATGGAAGCGCTCGGTACTATGGTGCTCGATATCGGCGCCGGCACAACTGATATCGCCGTTATCGCGCTTGGCGGCACCGTAGCGTCGAAGAGTTCGCAGGTAGCGGGAGACCGGTTCAACGACAACATAATTGACTACGTCCGGAGCGAGTTCCAACTCGCTATCGGCGAGAAGACCGCAGAGGACACGAAGATTGCTATTGGTGCGGTCTTGCCACTCGACACAGCGCTTGAGAAGCCAATTCGTGGACGCGACTTGGCTACCGGTCTCCCGCGCGAAGTAGTGCTCAACGACTCGCATATCCGCGAAGCGCTCGCGCCGGCTATGGATTCGCTCATGGAAGCGATGAAGGAAGTGATTGAGCAGACACCCCCCGAGCTTCTTTCTGATGTGCTCGAGCGCGGTGTAACTGTATTCGGCGGCGGTGCACTCGTGCGCGGCCTCCCAGAACTGCTCGCGAGGATGCTCGGAGTGCCGGTTCATGTTGCAAGCGATCCTCTGACTGCGGTTGTGCGCGGCACCGGCATTGTTACCGAGGACCCGAGACCATGGGGCGATACATTCATGCATGAAGACGCAATTCTCCCGAAGGCGTAACTCGATCATCGGGCCGTCCTTCATGGGACCGGTCTCATTAACGCTGCTTGTGCTCGTCCTTCTTTTTGCGCTCGTACGCGTATTCGCACCTGGTGTTGTCGTTGCGCTCGGCACGCCACTCTGGCATGGCGGTACGATGCTTTCTGCTGGCGTTGGGAACGTGGGCTCGTTCTTTACTTCAAGCGCGAAGCTTGCGAATGATCGTGACCGCCTTCTGCGAGAGAATGCTGCGCTTACGGTTGAGAACGCCACGCTTGCAGCCAGAACAAGCGACCTAACTCGAGTCCTCGGTACGAGGACCGAGCCCGGACCAGGCATCCTCGCGAGCGTTCTCGCACGTCCGCCCATATCTCCATACGATGTGCTCGTTGTAGATCAAGGGAGCGAGTCAGGGGTACAGGTAGGTATGCGTGCGCTCGGCGCTGGCGGTGTTCCGCTCGGCACTGTTGAGAGCGCGTCAGGCAGTTCCGCGCGCGTCATGCTGTACTCCTCCTCTGGTCGCGAGACTGAGAGCTGGGTAGGCGAGCAACGCCTGCCCGTTGCACTTCGTGGAGAGGGAAGCGGCGCGTTCTCAGCGACCGTCGCACGTGAGTCCGGAGTTGTCGTAGGTGACATGATTTATGTCACTGGTGCCGGAGCACTCCCTATTGGGACGGTTACCAAGGTCGAGAGCGACCCGTCCTCGCCGCGCTCGCATATCGATATCAAGCCGCTCCTGAACCCGTTCTCAACCGTCTGGGTTACACTCGCGCCATGATTCGGGTCATACTCCCGGTCCTCACGTTCTTCTCCTTGTTCTTCTTTCCGTACCTGCTTTCCGGATTCCTTATCCTTGCGTCCGCAGCCCTGCTCCCGTTCTCAGGTCTAGCCCTCGGCGTATTCGCTGATGTCCTCTATTACTCGCCCGACACGGTGTTTATGCCGGTCTGGAGCATCGGGGGAGCTGTTGCAACGATTATCTCGCTTCTGATGCAGCGTTTCGTGAAGACGCGTATCATGGAGTTATGATCTTCAAGCGCAAGTCACGCACGTATCGCGGGCATGAGCTCGCGCCAGACGAGATATTCCTCGACTCGTCGAACCTCTCCGGATTCGACCAGGACCAGCTTGAGGGAAAGCTCGAAAAGCCCATCTCACGTTCGACGTTCACGGGTATCGGTATTGCGCTCGTTCTCATCTTTACGACGCTCGTTGCACAAGCGGCGAACCTTCAGATGTTGCAGGGGAGCAAGTTTGCAGAACAGAGCGAGCGCAATCGTCTGCGTCCTGAAGTTCTGTTCGCAGAGCGCGGCGCTATCGTAGACCGTAACGGGACGGCGCTCGTCTTCAACGAGGCAGGCGAGGACGGATTCGTACGACGCAGGTATGAAGCTCCCGGCTTTGCACACCTCCTCGGCTACGTTTCGTATCCGAAACGCGACTCGTCAGGCAATTTCTACGATACCGAGATTAAAGGTCTTAGCGGTGTTGAGGATGCGATGAACGCAGAGCTTTCAGGAAAGAACGGTACGCTCCTCGTTGAGGAGGATGCGCTCGGGAAGATTCAGTCCTCGGGTACCGTCTCACCAGCCGAAAAGGGAAAGACGGTGACGCTCTCTATCGATGCACGGGCGCAGCGTGCCTTCGCGCGTTCCATCCAGGAGCTCGCAGACCGCATCCCATTCATGGGCGGGTCTGCAATCCTTATGGACGTGAACACCGGCGAGGTGCATGCGCTCGTCTCGTATCCTGAGTACGACCCCAATGTGCTCTCCTCAGGTGGACCGTCCGCAACAATCGCCGCCTATCAAACCGACAGCCGACAAGTCTATCTTGATCGTGCAGTATCGGGCCTCTACACTCCGGGATCCATCGTGAAGCCTATGGAGGCTGCTGGCGCGCTCACGGACGGGAACGTCACCCCTGAGCAGGGTATCGTCTCGACTGGATCAATCTCCATCCCGAACCCCTACGACCCTTCGAGGCCGTCGATATTCAAGGACTGGAAGGCACATGGCTGGGTTGATGCGCGTCGCGCCATCGCCGTGTCTTCGGACGTGTACTTCTACGCGATTGGTGGCGGATTCGGGGACATCAAAGGTCTCGGTATCGAGCGTCTCAAGTACTGGTACGACACGTTCGGCTTCACAAGTCCGACTGGCATCGAGCTTGCTGGAGAGGGAACGGGCTTCGTGCCGACCCCTGCATGGAAGGAAGAGAAGTACGGCGAGCCGTGGCGTCTTGGTGACACGTATAACACCGCCATCGGACAGTATGCGATGCAGGTCACGCCGCTCGCAGCTGCGCGTGCGGTTGCTGCAGTTGCTAACGGCGGAAAGCTCGTCCGCCCAACCTTGGTTAAGGATGCGCCGCTTCAGGGGAAAAGCATTCCTGTTGATCAGGCTGCACTTCAGGTTGCACGTGAAGGTATGCGCATGGGAACGACCGAGGGCACCTCGATAGGTCTGAATGCGCTTTCGTTCGTGAAGGTTGCAGGAAAGACTGGTACTGCGCAGCTTGGCGTTAACAACGAATTCTATAACTCGTGGGCGGTGGGGTACTTCCCGTACGACAACCCAAAGTACGTTTACGTGGTCGTTATGGAGCGCGGACCGTCGACGAACTCGGTCGGCGGCATCTATGTGACCTATAACGCACTCGCAGAGCTTAATCGGACGGCGCCAGAATACTTCAAATAGAGGGCCTATTTGACGCGTGCGCGCGAGCCCGTACAATACTCGTACCAAGTAGCGTTCATATTTCATTCACTATATTCATGACCGAACAGGATACCGTCGTAAGCCAGGAGAAGTTCGACGAGATGCTCAAGGAGCTCGAGAACTTGAAGACCGTGCGCCGCACCGAGATTGCGGAGAATCTCGAGTACGCTCGCTCGCTCGGCGACCTATCCGAGAACGCTGAGTACCAGGAAGCACGCGAGCTTCAGGCTGCAACCGAGGAGCGCATCCGCAAGCTTGAAGAGTTGGTTAAACGCGCGAAGATTGTTACCGACGGCAAGAAGAAGGACATCGTAGGATTCAGCTCGACCGTCACTATCAAGAAGGACGGCGCTCCTGAAGCGCACGAGTACACCATCGTCGGTAGCGAAGAGGCTGATATGCGCGTGCACAAGCTCTCGCACGTCTCGCCGCTTGGCGCTGCACTCATGGGCAAGAAGAAGGGAGAGACCTTCACGTTCGAGACCCCGAACGGAAAGCAGACCTATACGATCGAGAAGGTGGCGTAACGATCATCCCCAAGGGGCCTCTTTACAGGGGCCCTTTTTGGTATATGGTTACTGGGTGAATCGCTTCCAGCAGATTTATGTCATGGTCCTCTGGACTCTTCTATTTAGAAGGGTTGGGGTCATTGCGTAAAAATTCTGGATAGAGGAACTCCTAGAAAAAGCGCGAGGCCCCCACAAGGGGCCTCGCGCTTTTTCAGGATCACGTGGTCTTTCTAGCAGAAGCAGAAGCTTCCCACATATTCAACAACTAGTTCAATCACGAAGGGGCTACACCATGGACGGAACAGACTTTCCCGGCGCTGAAGCAAGCACGGGAGCTATCCAGCATCACGCAGGTGCGTGGAAGACCAACCTCTCGCAGGAAATCGAGTACCTGCCCGAGGACGCGATGCTCCAAGGCATCGAGATCTTGAAGGCCTGGTCCAGCGTGTTTCCGGTTGGGAACACCTGGGTCGGGAAGAACTGCAGCGTGCCTTCGCTTGTCGTTCGTATCGACTGCGTCGTCGATGCGAGCGGCGCGATCAAGCCGTATGAGATCGAAGAGCGTCCGTGCGGCCTCGGCCTCACGGGTCTCTGCAATCCGTTCTTCGCACGCAACCTGGCAAAGGTTCAGGCCTCGTGGCCTGCGATCCGCTGGGTGCAGAGCCAGTACCGGGCGACCGATGACGAGCTGCACTTCGGTCCCGGCCTCACGCTCGAGGAGGCAATCGACCATGACGGCATGCTCCTCGTGAGGAGCCGTCCTGAGGAGACTGACTTCCATCAGCTCGAAGACCGGTCCGTCAGCTCCGTCTCGCGTGAAGGAGACAAGCAGTACGGCCTTCACTTCGGGTGGTGGGACCTGATCTCTTGCGCACACGACGGTGACTTCGACTGGTATGTCACGCCCGCCCTCGAACAAGCGAGCGTGCTCAAGCCCGTCCAAGGAACCAGGAGCAGGCACATCAAGGTGTATCTGCCTCCGGATCTGAAGCAGGATCTCCGGGTTCGCGGCGTCCCCATGCGCAAGAGTGACACGGACAGCGTCTCACAGCTCGTGAAGCTCATCCGTAGCCAACCGACGTCGAGTATGTACCGGCAGCCGTTCGTCGAGCCCATGCGCTTCACGCACGAGCCCTCACGCAACGCGATCTATCGGTTCTTCTACGGCTTCGATCTGGCGACTGGCGACTGGAAGCCTCTGGGCGGCGTGTGGATGGCGCTCGATTCGCTCATCGTCCATGGGACCGACCAGACCGTGACGGGACCGTTGTTGTTTAGGGAGTAGCGCTCGGCTTTGCCTCAGGCGACGGAATATATCCGTCGCCTGATTTTTATCAGGCAGGTAATAGTGATACCGTACCCGTATGAAAAAGATTCTTGTTATTCAATCGCGCTCGCGCCCAGAGATGGTCGAGAGTGAGCAAGGAGAGTACACTCGCGCGCTCGAAGGGACGGGATACTATCCCGTATTCAAGAACGCGCTTGATACTTCTGTCCGCTGGAACGAGCCAATAAGCGCGCTTGAAGACAGCGCAGGCGTCATCTTTGGAGGCTCAGGCGAATACGACTTTGATGGCGGGAGAGACGCGAGCGATCCAGCTCGGATGACATCGCAGACGATTCTTACGCGCATGGAGCCGGTCCTTGAGTACTTGTTTGAGAACGTGATTCCGACACTCGGTATCTGCTACGGGCACCAAATTATTGGCGAGTGGAAGGGAGGACGTGTTACGAATGACCACAAACAGAAGAAGACGGGAACACACGCCGTCTCTCTCACGGAGGAAGGGAAGGAAGATCCGCTCTTTTCAGGCATGCCCGCTACATTTCTTGCTCAGTACGGTCACAAAGACAGCCTGACGAGTCTTCCGCAGGGTGCAACGCTCATAGCGTCTGGTTCTCAATGCGCTTTCAGCGGCCTTAGGTATGCGCCAAGTATCTATACGTTCCAGTTCCATCCTGAACTCACCGCCAATGATGTCTCGCGTAAGCTCGAGCACTCGCCGGGCTATTTGCCGGAAGGCGTCGAACTGACCGATATCATCAGGGAATCCCCTGAATCTTCGACGCTCATACCTCGATTCGTCGCCTTGCTTGGGCAGTAGAGTGGAGGACTCGTCAATCGCAAGAAAATCCCGCACGTGCGGGATTTTCTTGCGATTAGTTATACACAACTTTCTAGAGTACCGATGAAGGATGTGGGAGAAAGTGTCATATACTTAGCTTCTAGTGGGATGAAGTGGGAATACCCACATGCTCCTGCTTCCAACTACCCATGTTCATCGGAGAATACCGCCACACCCTCGACGCAAAGAATCGCGTATCGCTTCCAGCAAAGTTCCGGAAGGAGCTCGGTACGTCCGTCATCGTGACGCGCGGTCTCGATCACTGTCTCTTCGTCTACCCGAAGGCAGCATGGAAGAAGGAAGCACAGAAATTCGCTCAGCATTCAGCTGGCGGCGCTGCTGGCCGTGCGTTTGCACGCCTCATGCTCGCCGGTGCCAACGAAGCCGATGTCGATAGTGCAGGACGCATCCTCGTCCCTGACTATTTGAAGGCATACGCCACGCTCTCAGGAAAGTGCGTCGTTGCGGGCGTCTCGGACCGTGTGGAGCTGTGGGACGAGCCAGCCTGGGAGACCTACACTAAGAATATCGAGCGGGATGCGGACCAGTTCGCGGAGACCCTGGGCGAGAAGAGCTTCGCATAATCGTATGGAAGCCCGACACGACACCGTACTCTTGCAGGAATCAGTCGATGGGCTCGTTATCGTGCCTAACGATGTCGTCGTCGATGCAACTCTTGGCGGGGCAGGGCACTTCCGCGCGCTGCTTGCGAAGCTTGGGCCCGAAGGCACTATCCTCGGCATCGATGCGGATCAGGATGCGCTCGCTCGTGCGCAGGAGGTTGTCGATCAGATTCCTCTAGACGTTCGTCCTACGGTCCGTCTCGTTAACGGCAACTTCCGTGACCTCGAGGAGATTCTCGATCGCGAGAAGCTCACGCCGACCAAGGTTCTCTTCGATCTCGGCTGGAGCGGGTTCCAGCTCGCTAATGGCCGCGGGTTCTCGTTCCGTGCGGATGAGCCACTTCTCATGACGTATGGCGACCCAGAGGCGTCAACAACTGCAGGAGACCTCGTGAATCATCTCTCCGAAGAATCGCTCGCTGACCTCCTCTGGTCCCTTGGCGAAGAACGCTTTGCCAAGAGCATC
>CAZNDC010000015.1:0-11166 GCA_964571755.1 uncultured Candidatus Saccharibacteria bacterium | reverse complement strand
GGAAGTACCCGTAAAGAAGGCCCCAGCAGCCCGTACGCGTAAGCGTTAGCGTGCTAGTATTTTCGTATGTCCATCCGGCTCTTCATGGCCGCGCTTCTCGCAAGCGTTTTCATCATTAGTATCGGCGTCATCACGTTCACCGGCCTGTTTCTTAAGGTTCAGCTTATGCCGTTCGTGACGAGCCTCGACACGAGCGCGTCTCTGCAGGCACTCGTGCTTGAGGTAGCGGGTCTCTCGTTCCTCGTAGCGTTGGTGCTCATTGTGTTTGTATTCTGGGCCGTGGGCCGGTATATCGCGAGTCCAATACATACGATTATCTCTGCCATGCATACGTTCTCGGAGACCGGAGTACGCACCGAGCTCCCTCCGTTCTCCGGCTCACCTAAAGAGATACGAGAGTTTGCGGTAGCACTGTCAGGCTTTGCAGATAGGGTGGACGAGGCGCATGTCCGCGACACGGAGATATCGCGCCTGAAGTCCGATTTCATATCTACTGCCGCGCACCAACTCCGGACACCACTCACGGGTATTCGCTGGGCGCTCGAAGCACTCGAGCTCGAACCACTCACCGAAGGACAAAAAGCACTCGTTGCGAGTGCTACTGAGAAGAGCCATCAGCTCGTGGCTGTCGTGGGTACACTGCTTGATATCTCGAGCATCGAATCAGGCAAGTACAAATATGAGTTCGTACCGGTCGACCTGAACGGTCTGGTCGACGAGGTGACGCGTGACTTCGAGCCGATGGCAGTCAAAGCTGGTGTGAGCATGCTCTTTGAAAAGTCGGGCCTTGAAATAGGGAAGGTGCGTGGCGATCGCGAGCGAATTCGTTGGGTGCTCAATAACTTGATTGAGAACGCGATCAGGTATACGCCCCAAGGCGGTACGGTGCGCCTTACGACTGAGGCAACGCCCGAGCGTGCGTATGTGCGGGTCCGGGATACCGGCATCGGCATAGCGCCTGAAGACCGCGGCAACATATTCGAGCGGTTCTACCGGGCTCCGAACGCCATAACGAAGGAGAACGGTGGGAATGGGCTTGGACTCTATATTGCGCGCACCATTGCGACTGATCATGGCGGCGAGTTGAGCTTCACGGCGAACGAAGCTGGCCCGGGAACCACATTCACGCTCTCCCTCCCGTACGCTTAACTACTATGGACAAGCCACAGATCGAGTCCATGCCAGTGCATTTAGAGCTCCCGCTCGCGCTGTATTCGTCCGAGCGAATCGGGGTTATGCGTATGCCGGATGGGAGTTCGCTCTCTATTCAGTTCGGTCTCTCACGCGAGATGGTAGAGACGCTGAAGGCGCACGCACTTGATTTGACTGATGAAGAGCTTCAGAACAATACGTCGGACCGTCGCAGATTCGGTGAGGGCTCGTATGAGGACTGGTTCAAGAAGGAGCGGTACCCATTCGCACTCGTAAGTGAAGCGAACGAGCTCGCGGCAATCATATGGTTTGGGCCTGAAGCATTCCCTGGAGGAGAGGAACCTGTCTCATGGGACACGGTTGCGTTCCGTTCCTATATCCCGTATCGCGGGAAGGGAGTCATGACGCCCTTTGGCAGGTTTGCTCTCGCGACCTATCTGAAGCTTATGCCCGGGCATACGGTGTGGCTTGAGACCGATGCGACAAACGTCCCGGCCGTAAGACTCTATGAGAAACTCGGCTTCCGCTCGCGTGGTTATCGGGAAGGTGCCGAAGAGCGTCTTCTCATGGTGCACGAAGAAGAGGCATAATATCCTTACATGTCACGCATAAAGCTAACCGAATACCGAGCGAAGCGCCTCATTCTTGGTGAGGTATATGAGGGTGTATCCCTCTCTTTAGATACGGAGCTCTCGTTCCCGAAGGATGCGCACCTCGTTCTCAAGGTAGATCAGGGTATTAAGAAGCGCATGAAGCAGGGCCTGGTTGCAGTTGATATCGCTCCAAGCAAGATCGATCACTATCTTAAGGACTGGTCGAAGCGGGGATACGCGCAGTTTCTTGCGGAGCCGCTCCTTCCGCATGAGCAGTCTGAAGAGCAGTACCTCTCCCTCGAGCGGGTCCGTACGGGTATCCGTCTTCTCCACGCAGCTTCAGGAGGCATTGATATCGAGGATCATCCGGAACAGGTCACGTCGCTCGTTGTTGTAGACAAGAATGTGGGAGAGGCAGCGTCGAGCACGAGTATCCCTGAAGCATTCCTCGCGCATCTTCTCGATGTCTTCGAACAGAATCATTTTGCATTCCTTGAGATTAATCCCCTCATCGTGCGCGGACAGGAGGTGTATCTTCTCGATGCGGCCGTGCTCGTTGATAGTGCTGGTCAGTTTTTCACACGCAATGGATGGACCGAGGACGATATTGCAGAGACTGCGAAAGCGCATCCTGCAGAAGGCAGGGTAGCAATGCTGCAGAAGACGACGCCGGCATCGCTCAAGCTCACGGTTCTTAATCCTGACGGCGGGCTCTTCTTCCTCTTGTCTGGCGGAGGGGGAAGCATCGTCGCGGCCGACGAGGCAGCGCTCAAGGGCGCAGGGAGCCAGATAGGGAATTATGGCGAGTATAGCGGCGGGCCGACGCGCGAGGAGACGTATCTCTATGCGAAGGAAGTCCTCTCGCTCCTGTTAGCTTCAAAAGCTTCAAAGAAGGCACTTGTTATTGCTGGCGGCGTTGCGAACTTCACCGATATTAAAGTCACGTTCGCGGGCATCGAGAGCGCTATTAGCGAGTCGGCGAATGAGCTGCGCAATGCCGGCGTAAAAGTCTATGTCCGTCGTGGCGGTCCTAACGAGAAGGCGGGTCTCGCGCACATGAAGACCTTTCTTGAGACCGAAGGACTACTCGGTACGGTCTATGGATCCGAGACTGCGATTACGCAGGCAGTCGACGACGCAGTCGCTTCGCTATAGCATTCAATTATGACCATACTCGATAAGATCAGGAACGGAGAGCGGGGCATCCTTGTATCTGGAAATCATCCGAAGATCGTGCAATCGATCCTCGACTTCGATTATCTGTCCGGACGCGAGCGTTCGGTGCTCGCTATCGTTACCGGCGGACGCCGCTCGCAGAAGTTCTTCTGGGGAACGAGCGAGTTCCTGCTTCCCTGCTATGCGAGTTTTGCGCAGGTAGGTGATTCCCTAAAGGGAGATGTGCGCTTTCTACTCAACGTACAGTCCGGGCGAAGGGCAGCCGAGTCTGCGCGCGCATTCTTTGAGGCATTCCCAGATGCTCTTGGTGCGCATCTGTTTGCCGAGAACGTCCCTGAGGCTCATGCGACGGAGCTTATTAAGGACTATGGCGCACAGAAGCTTATTGCGGGACCGTCTGGCGTTGGAATCTTGGTGCCGACTCATCTGAAGCTCGGTGCTATTGGCGGCGTGGACGCTGCACAGCTTCAGTCGAATAAACTTATGACCGAAGGATCGGTAGCGGTTGTCTCAACCTCAGGCGGTATGACGGGGGAACTGGTAAATGCTGTTGCGCAAGCCGGCAAGCGTCTCTCGTTTGCCTTCTGTATTGGAGGAGATCGCTTCCCAGTATCCTCGCTCAGTGACGTGCTGACGCTCGTCGAACAGGACCAGAACACAAAAGGGATTGCGTACTTTGGGGAGCTCGGAGGTGTTGATGAGTACGAGATCGTGGAGCTTATAAAGGCAGGGAAACTGACGAAGCCGGTTGTTGCGTATATCGCCGGCGTTATCGACGAATCCTTTACGGAGCACGTGCAGTTTGGTCATGCCAAAGCACTCGTGGCACATAAGGATGAAAGTGCTCGCGCCAAGCGCGAGGCGCTGCGTGCGGCTGGAGTAACGGCACCCGACACGTTTCCAGAGTTCCTTGAGGCACTCGCGACACTTCCAGGCTCGGAGCACACGGACCCAACCGCGGATATTGCTCAGCTTCTTTCTCGACGTCCGAGCATTCTTTCAACGCGTACCGTTCTTAATCTTGAGGATGTCCCGTCGTTCGTGCGAGACGGGAAGCTTGTTGCTCCTGAAAAGTCGTTCATGACAACTGCGGTTGGCGCGATGCTTGGACAGAAACTCAAGTCCCCTATCTCTCGGGCATTCTTTGAGGCTGTAGGAACCCTGCTTATCGATCATGGAGGGAACGTATCAGGTGCCGTTAACGCGATGATAACCGCACGCGCAGGGAAGGATCTCGTGTCTTCGCTTGCTTCTGGTCTTCTTACCATCGGCCCGCGCTTCGGTGGAGCGATCAACGACGCAGCGCGCCTTTGGATGAAGGGTGTCGCTGGAGGAGGTACTGCTGCAGAGTTCGTTGAGACAACCACGCGTGGAGGCTCGCTCATTCTCGGTATCGGGCACAAGAAATACCGCGTAGGGATTCCTGACCCCCGCGTTGCCGCAATCGCGGAGTTCGCATCGCTTCTCTCTACCCATGCCTACTTTGACTTTGCGCTCGCCGTTGAGGATGTTACGACCGGGAAGAACGGCTCGTTGATCCTGAACGTTGATGGCGCGATTGCTGCGCTCACGCTCGATATCCTCGCAGAATGCGAAGGGATGAGTACTGCTGAGCTTGAGGCGCTCTCGGAGGCAGAGTTCTTCAACGCCCTCTTCGTCTTGCCGCGTACGGCTGGATTCATGGCGCATATCATAGAGCAGAAGAGGAACGACGAGGGCCTGTTCAGACTCCCGGATAACCTCTTGTTTACTCGTTCTGACGATATGCCTGAGTAGGCCCTCAGGTGCTATACTTTTCTCCATGCCAGATACCAAATTCATCCTCGTTGTTGAGGACGACCCTATTCTCAAGAACCTCCTCGGGCACACGCTCGCAGGCAAGTATCAAACTCTCTATGCCTCTGACGGCAACGAGGCACTCGCGCTTCTTGAGCAGAATCAGCCGGTGCTCGTACTTCTCGACCTTATGCTCCCGACCGTTGATGGGTTCGCAGTACTCGCGGCGATTCGTGCCCGAACGGATGCGCTTAAGGATGTCCCGGTTATTGTCGTCTCGAATCTCGGTGCACAGGCTGATATCGATCGCGCCAAAGCACTCGGAGCGAACGACTATCTCATCAAGGCAGAGGTTGCTGTAGAGGAGATTGTAGCGAAGATCGACGGGCTTCTCGTGGTGCCCGCGTAGTCTTCATCCACTCTTTGGGCCCTGTGCTATACTCCTATACGTACCTGCCCCTCCACGGGCAGGGCATTTCCATACATGGCCAAAGCAAAGAAGTCAGGTGCAGCGCACGAGCAATTCGGAGGGGGCGACTGGATCCGAGTGAAGGGTGCGCGTACGCATAACCTTAAGAACGTTACGACCGAGTTTCCTCGGGGTGCTATGACCGTGGTTACGGGGCTTTCAGGCTCTGGTAAGTCATCGTTCGCCTTCGATACTATCTTCGCCGAAGGCCAGCGCCGCTATGTCGAGTCCCTATCCGCATATGCACGTCAGTTCCTGAACCAGATGCAGAAGCCGGATGTAGACGAGATTACGGGCCTCTCGCCAGCGATCTCAATTGATCAGAAGTCACGCTCGAATAACCCGCGCTCCACCGTTGCGACCGTAACGGAGATTTATGACTATCTGCGCGTTCTCTATGCACGTGCTGGCCAGCCGTACTGCGTGAATCACGATGTGCCGATCGAGAAGCTCTCCAAGGAGGAGATGATTCGACTCATCCAGAACCGTATCAAGGAGCGCTCAAAAGCGAAGGCATCAGAGGAGGTTATGGGAGTGGCTGTTGATAAGACTGCCGTTACAATCTATGCGCCAGTTGTTGTGGGCCGCAAGGGCGAGTACTACCAACTCCTCTATGATCTTCTTGGGAAGGGCTTTGAGAAGGTGCTTATCGACAATACGCCGCACGCGCTTCGCGAGAAAATAGTCTTGGACCGCAACAAGCGCCATGATATCGACGCAATCGTGGACTCGATATACGTGTCTGAGTTCGAGCGCATGCCGGATGCGGCGCGTGAGCGTCTCTCAGAAGCGCTTGAGCTCGCGCTTAAGGAGAGCGACGGCTTGGTTAAAATCAAGCACGCAGACGGAAGTGTCGAGACCATGTCGGCACGGTTTATTTGTCCGGACGATGGGACATCATTCCCTGAAGTTGAGCCGCGTCTCTTCTCGTTCAACAGCCCCTATGGCGCATGTCCGAACTGTAACGGTCTTGGTACCAAGTCCCTGTTCTCAAGCGATCCGTGCCCAGTATGCGAAGGCAAGCGTCTGCGCCCAGAGGCTCTGCGTGTTTACTTGAAAGGGAAGAAGGATAAGACACTTGGAAAGAACGTCGTTGATTTCACTAACTTCTCGATCCAGGAGGCCAAGGAGTTCATGGACTCGCTCGAGCTCTCAGAGATGCGCATGGAAATTGCTCGCCCAATCATCAGGGAGATTACGAGTCGTCTCGATTTCATGCTCAACGTGGGTCTCGATTACCTCACCCTGAACCGCTCTGCGGCGACCTTATCGGGTGGCGAGGCACAGCGCATCAGACTCGCCTCTCAGCTCGGTACGGGGCTTGTAGGGGCCCTGTACGTGCTTGATGAACCAACCATCGGCCTCCATCAGCGCGACAACGAGCGGCTCATTAATACGATGCTCTCTCTTAAGGAGCTCGGGAATACGATTCTGGTTGTCGAGCATGACGAGGACACCATCTATGCGGCAGACTATATTCTCGATATTGGGCCAGGGGCGGGCGTGCATGGCGGCACGGTTGTTGCAGAAGGATGGCTCGACGAGCTTCTAACAGCTCCGACGAACCCAAGCGGCTCGTCGACGCTGTCGTATCTGCGCGAGGAGACCGTTATAGAGATACCTGAAGAGCGTCGCACGAGCGAGAAGGGTTCCATAAAGATTAAGGGTGCGACACTCCATAACCTCAAGAATCAGAACGTCGAGGTGCCGCTCGGCAAGCTGGTCTGCATCACGGGTGTCTCAGGCTCGGGGAAGTCGACCTTCCTCTACGACGTCTTGCATAAGAACGTAGCGGCGAAGTTTGCACGTCGCCAGGCAGAGGTGGAGAATTGTGCATCCATAACCGGGACCGAGTACCTCGGACGCGTCGTCCTTATCGACCAGTCTGCCATTGGACGCACGCCGCGCTCGAACCCGGCTACCTATACGGGAGCGTTTACGCACATTCGCGATCTCTTCTCTGCGAGCTCCGAGGCTCGCGCGCGCGGCTGGAAGCCGGGACGCTTCTCGTTCAACGTCGCTGGAGGACGCTGTGAGGCGTGTCAGGGCAATGGCATGATCGCCGTTGAGATGCACTTCCTTCCTACGGTGTATGTAACCTGTGACGTCTGTAACGGTACTCGTTACATGAAAGAGACGCTTGAGGTTACGTACCGCGGCAAGAATATCTATGACGTACTCCAGATGACTATCGAGGAGGCAGAGGTGTTCTTTAAGGATATTCCCGCGATTAACGACCGGCTCGAGACCCTCAACTCGACCGGCCTTCAGTACCTCACGCTCGGGCAGTCAGCGACGACGCTTTCAGGCGGCGAGGCGCAGCGCGTGAAGATCTCAAGCGAGCTGTATCGTCCAATTACAATGAAGACGCTGTATCTCCTCGACGAGCCTACCGTAGGACTTCATTACGAGGACGTACGCAAACTTATCGAGATTCTGCAGGAACTCGTGCGTCGCGGGAATACGGTTGTTGTTATCGAGCACAACCTCGATGTCGTTAAGTCCGCTGACTACATTATCGACTTCGGACCCGAAGGAGGAATTGGGGGCGGGAAGGTAATCGCGAAGGGAACTCCTGAGGAGGTCGCAGATACTGCTGGATCCTATACCGGCGAGTATCTAGCAAAGCTTTTGAAAAAGCAGAAAAAGAGCAAAAAGAAGTGATTTCTTGACTCGCGCGCTAAGGGGTATAGTTAATTTTTAGAGTGCTTGTACTTCGCACTCGTTCTAGCTAGGAGAGGTTGCCATGCCCTCAACATGGTTTGACTGCACAAGCGTGCCGCCCTCCTGTAGAAATTGGAGGACCTGCGCGACCTGTATCCCGTCAAGCATCTATCAGATTTGTCACCCGCTCTTTTCGAGCAGTGAACTTGCTGCTGACGGCGTGACCAAGCTGCAAGTACCCCCGAGACTGGACGTGCGCATCAGCACCTTCCGTAAGGGCATCGAAGCGCTTATGATCCGGAAAGATCAAAAAGCCGCGGTCCTGCGGGACGTATGTGATGACCTCATGACCCTCGTTGGCTATCGCAAGCTTGTTACGCAGTGCGGAGGACTTCCTCTGGACCGGCTGCTCTTCAACCTGGCCGATGCGCTCGCCACGTGCTGCGCGTTGGACTGGGGCGAAGTCGCGAAACGCATGCCTGAGCGCGCGCCGATCCGTGAAGCGTGCCTGAGGCGCGCTCGCGGAGAGCCGCTCTGTCCTGAGCTTGTTGCCATGGGCTGGTCTGAACCCGTTTAAAACAACGGGTTCTTTTCTTTGCGCTGGTACTGAACCCCGGTAGGATGGGTGAATGGAACGAGTAGACCTCACGAAATTCGACCTCCCCGACTGCCCTGGCGTGTATTTGTTCACGAAAGGGCGCGGGAGGTCCAAGAAAGTGCTGTACGTAGGAAAGGCGACGAGCCTGCGTGATCGTGTGCGCTCATATTTTGATATAGAGCTTATGGCTACTCGTGGTCCGCGTATCGTTGATATGGTCACGCAAGCTGACGGGCTCATGCACGAGACAACGCCTACAGTGCTTGAAGCGCTCGTGCGCGAGGCGGCGCTCATTAGAGAGCATCTGCCGCCAGCTAACGCCATGGGCAAGGATGATAAGACGTTCCTCTATGCCGTTATAACGGACGAGGAGATACCACGCGTGCTCGCGATACGAGGCGCTGAGCTCGATTTCAAAGCGAAGAAGGTAATTATGTCGGGCCTGAAACTTAAGGCGATACACGGGCCATTCCCGTCCGGGTACCAGCTTAGGGAGGGACTCCGCCTTATACGAAAGATATTCCCGTTCTTTGATACGGTGCGGCCGGTTGGCGAAGGCAACAAGCATCTGCAGGCGAAGGTAGAGTTCAATCGGCAGATCGGCCAGTATCCGCGGGATATGGACCGCTCATCGTATATGCGCTCGATTAGGAACGTCTCCTTGTTCCTCTCGGGGCGTGTGAAGACGCTTCGCCTTACGCTTGCGCGGGATATGAAGAAGCTCGCTTCTGAAGAGCGGTTCGAAGAGGCGGCACAAGTGAAGCGGCAACTGTTCTCGCTCGATCATATTCAGGACGTGTCGCTCATCAAGGAGGACCGGGGTGACGATACGGGTCCGCGCATCGAGGCATATGACACGGCGCATATCTCAGGCACCAATGCGATTGGTGTGTTTACGTTGTTAGAGAATGGTTTGGCGCAGAAACGAGAATACCGAACATTCAAAATCCGTGGCAGCGGAGGGAAGTCGCTTAATGACGATATCGCCTCCTTGAAGGAAATCCTCTCAAGAAGGCTTGGGCATCCTGAGTGGCCGTTACCCAAGGCATTCGTTGTGGATGGCGGGAAGACGCATAAGAAGGCGGCTGAGGAAGTACTTAAAGAAGTAGGGATCGGGATACCGGTCGTTGCGGTTGTGAAGGACGAGAAGCACCGTCCGCGTGAGGTGCTTGGAAGTATGAGGGCTGGAATATCCGACGCGGATGCCGTGCTCGCGAATTCCGAAGCGCATCGCTTCTCACTCGCTAACCACCGCAAAGCCAGGAGCAAGGCGATGCGACAGGCATAGCGCCTGCTATACTTCCCGCATATGCGCGGCACAGTTGTCGGAGTACTGCGGGGAGGCCCTTCAAAGGAGCACGAGGTATCGCTGCAGACTGGCCATGCAATCCTCTCTAACTTGCCTGAGGAGCGCTTCTCGACGCGCGATATCTATATAGACAAGGAAGGGACCTGGCATGAGCGTGGACGTCCTACGATGCCGGACCGTGTCCTCAACTCCGTCGATGCTGTTCTGATTGCGCTTCATGGGGAGTATGGAGAGGACGGGGAGGTGCAGAAGCTGCTTGAGCGGTACGGCGTCCCGTATGCGGGCTCTGACCCATTCGGCTCCTATCTTGCGATGCACAAGGTCCTCGCGAAGGAGAAAGCTATCGAGCATGGGTTCAAGACTCCTGCATACCGACTCATAGAGCCCAATACCGATACTGAAGCCGCAGCGAGAGAGATTATCCGCTCCTTCCATCAGCCGGTTATCGTGAAGCCATTGCGATGGGGCTCGTCAGTAGGCATCTCTATCGTAGGCGGGTACCAGCCGGTGCATGCTGCTATAGAGAGCCTTCTTGAGGCTGGATGCGGCGGCGTCCTCGTTGAGGAGCTCATACGCGGCACCGAGGCAACAGCGGGCGTGGTTGAGGGTCTGCGGGGAGAAAGTTTGTATGCGCTTCCGGCTATTGAGATTGTGCCGCCTGAATCGGACTTCTTTTCGTACGATGCAAAGTATTCAGGGAAGAGTCGTGAGGTGGTCCCTGGACGCTTTACGAAGCCCGTGCACGAAGAGCTTATGCGGATGGCACGCACCATGCATGAGGCGCTCGGGCTCCGGCACTACTCGCGCTCCGACTTTATGATTTCCCAGAAGGGTATCTATTTCCTCGAGACCAATACGCTTCCTGGAATGACTCCAGAGTCTCTCTTTCCTAAGTCTCTGGCGGCTATAGGCATGTCGTTCCCAGACTTCCTTTCCCATCTCGTTGACCTTGCGCTTACGAAACGACCGTCATGGAAGACTTAACGCTTAAGGTATGTACTGCGTGCGAAGGCGGGGTACCGCCGCTTGGAGGCGACGAGGCGGCCGAGTTTCTTGTTCAGATACCGCTGTGGAAGATATCCGAAGACGGGAAGACGCTTATTCGAGCGTACACGTTTAAGGACTTCAAGGAGTCCCTATCGTTTGCGAACAAGATCGGGGAAATAGCAGAAGCAGAAGGGCATCATCCAGACCTTACGCTTGGCTGGGGAAAGGTTGGGGTATCCCTCACAACCCACGCCATTGGCGGGCTCTCGGAAAATGACTTTATCGTTGCTAGCAAGGTCGAGGCCCTTTTCGGATAGAATAGGGTCTGGTAGTATGGTGCGGACGGGCCGTTAGCTCAGTTGGTAGAGCATCTCATTTGCAATGAGAGGGTCGCAGGTTCGAATCCTGTACGGTCCACCCAAGACAACAAAAGACGCCGAAG
>CAZNDC010000014.1:2816-11195 GCA_964571755.1 uncultured Candidatus Saccharibacteria bacterium | reverse complement strand
GTCTCGATCTCGAACGTCATGCTCCAGGACCCGAAGGAGAAGAAGGGGACCCGCGTGAAGCGCGCCCTGAAGGATGGGAAGAATGTCCGCGTCGCAGTAAAGAGCGGCACCACCCTCGCATAATATTTTCAGTATGATGATGACCAAAGAAAAGCAGGTAAAGGCATTCGACGCTCTCAAGGAGGCGTTCGGCTACACGAACAAGTTCGCGTCCCCGAAGCTTCTTAAGATCACGGTATCCTCGGGCGTCGGTAAGGCAGACAAGGCGAAGAAGGCGCTCGTTGAGAGCCGCCTCGCCCGTATCACGGGCCAGAAGGCATCCGCACGTCCTTCGAAGCAGTCCATCGCGCAGTTCAAGATGCGCCAGGGCGAGATCGTTGGCTACCAGGTGACGCTTCGCGGCGCTCGGATGAACGACTTCCTCGACAAGCTCATCCATATCACGCTCCCTCGTACACGCGACTTCCGCGGGCTCTCCCCGAAGGCAATCGACGAGATGGGCAACCTCACCATCGGTATCAAGGATCACACGATCTTCCCTGAGACTGCTGACGAGGACCTCAAGGACGTCTTCGGCCTCGCTGTGACGCTTGTCACGACCGCTAAGACTAAGGAAGAGGCAGAGGCATTCTTCCGTTATCTCGGTATTCCGTTTACGGCAGCCGCTGAGTAAGCAATGAGATGAAAGCAAAAGAGCCTGGAAACAGGCTCTTTTGCTTTTTATTGACCACAACAGGGGACTGGCGTAGTGTCTAGCTACCGAGCTTAGCTCGCTGAGAAGGAGTGTTCGATGAAGAGAGTGATCTTTGCTGCCCTGGTCGCCATGCAGCTCGCTTCGTGTGACCGGCGGCATGATGGAGAGCTCCATCAGACCTTCGTCAATTATGACGAGACGGTCGAAGCTGCGGTCACGAAGGCAGGCTTCGATAGGACTGCGACTGGCCTGTTCGACGGCCTGGGGAAGAGCCAGAATGGCACTGGCAGGCAGACCGTGTGGATGCGTCTTGCGCCCGCCCGGTTCAACAATCTCTACCTGGAGTATGAACTCGGGCAGGGATATCGTCGAGCTGATGCTCGGGAGCTCGTGGCCTTCGCTGCGCAACATCCCGACGCGATGCCGACGCGAGACAGCGTCTGTGCCCCCGGTGAAAAACTTGCCAGGAAGAACGGCGGAACCGGATTCCCGGCCATGCGCGGGAACGGCGCAATTGGGAACTTCCACGGTCATTGCCGCTGGATTCTGAAGGTCCATTACGCACCGCCTGGCTGAGCCATTGTTCAATTGACCCGCACGCATCCCGCGGGTCTTTTCTTTAGGCTCCGACTGTTTGACAGCCTATATCCTTACTGATAGATTACATGGACGGCTCCCCGGAGCTATTTTTTCTTATGGCCAAAGCCTCCCAAATCGCCCGAAATAACAAAAGGATCAAGCTTTCCGAGAAGTTCGCCGTAAAGCGCGCGGCTCTTAAGGCTGCTGGCGACTGGGAAGGCCTCCAGAAGCTTCCGAAGAACTCTTCTCCGGTACGCATCAACAACCGCTGCTCCGTCACGGGACGTGGCCGCGGATTCATGCGCCACTTCGGCCTTTCCCGCATTACCTTCCGCGAGCTCGCTCGCGAGGGCAAGATTCCGGGCGTTAAGAAGGCATCCTGGTAATTTTCGTATGGTATCTGACCGCGTAGGTGATTTCATAATCCGTCTCAAGAACGCTGGCGCAATTGGCCGCGAGCGTGTCCTCGTTCCGTACTCCAAGCACGTCGAGGAGATTGCGAACAAGTTGAAGAGCCTTGGCTATGTCGCGAGCGTCGACAAGAGCAAGACCCCGTACATGTTTGAGGTCTCTCTCGCCTATGACGAGCGCGGACGCCACAAGATCCGCGGCGTAAAGCGCGTATCTAAGCCAGGACGTCGTCTCTACACGCCGTCCGCTGAGGCGCATAACGTGAAGAATGGAGCAGGATCCCGCCTCCTTTCGACTCCGAAGGGTGTGCTCACTGACAGCGAGGCACGCAAGGTGCGCGCTGGTGGCGAGAATCTCTTTGAGATCTGGTAATACGGAATATATGTCACGTCTCGCTAAGAAGCCCATCGCTATCCCTTCCAAGGTAACCGTTACGACCGATGGCGGCGTGCTTTCCGTAAAGGGCCCAGTCGCCATGCTCTCCATGCCGATTCATCCGTCGATCACCATGGATATGACTCCCGAGGGTATTCAGATTGCTCCTGCTAACAGCACGAAGCTCGCTCGCGCGCTCACCGGCACCTTCGCTGCGCACGCTCGCGCGATGATTTCGGGCGTCGAGACCCCGTTCAAGAAGGTCCTCATCCTGAAGGGTGTGGGCTACAAGGTCGAGCTCAAGGGCCGCGACCTCGTGTTCAACGTCGGTTTCTCGCACCAGGTAACACTCACGGTTCCTGAGGGACTCGAGGCCAAGGTCGAGAAGCTCAACATCATCATCGAGGGTGCTGACAAGCAGAAGGTCGGACAGTTCGCTGCAGAGATCCGTGCCGTGAAGCCGCCTGAGCCGTATCTCGGCAAGGGCATCGCCTACGAGGGCGAGGTTATCCGCCGCAAGCAGGGCAAGAAAGCCGTATAACGTATGCCATCTACAATTCTCAGCAAGAAGGAGCTCCGCGACCGTCGCCATCGACGCGTGCGTGCTCGCATCTCGGGCACGGCCGAGCGTCCTCGTCTCGCGGTGTACCGTTCCAACAAGTTCATCTCCGCACAGCTCATCGATGATGAGGCTGCGAAGACGCTTGCGGCAGCACATGGCCGCTCATTCCCAGGCGCGCTTTCCGTGCAGGCTGCATCAGTGGGGAAGGCTATCGCAGAGGCTGCAAAGAAGGCCGGCATCAGCTCGGTTGTCTTCGATCGCGGCGGCTACATCTACGCTGGACAGGTGAAGACGGTCGCCGAGGCGGCACGCGAAGGCGGACTATCCTTTTAATACATGACTGATACCACTACGACCATGGATACCGAGACCACTGTCCCTGAGACAACGGCAGCTCCAGAGACTGTTGCTCCTGCGGCTGACGCTGGTGCTGTAGCGCCCGCGACTGATCGTCGTGGCGGATTCCGCGGTGCCGGAGGAGCTCCGGGCGGCCGTCGTGGCGGCCCTGGCGGCGGACGCGATTCTCGCGGACGTGGACCACGCGCACCACGTGAGCGGTCCGAGTTCGAGCAGGCAACCATCGAGGTGCGCCGCGTTGCCCGCGTTATGGCCGGCGGACGCCGCTTCTCCTTTTCGGTAACGGTTGTTATCGGCGACAAGAAGGGGCGTGTTGGTGTTGGTATCGGCAAGGGTGCGGATACTGCGCTCGCTATCGATAAGGCAGTCCGCGACGCGAAGAAGCACCTCATCACGGTCGCTCGCACCGCAGACGGCTCTATCGCGCACGACGTATCAGTGAAGTACTCGTCGTCAATCGTCACGATCATCCCTTCTCCAGGTCGCGGTGTTGTCGCAGGGTCTGCGATGCGCACGGTGCTCGAGCATGCAGGTGTTACGAACGTTATCGCCAAGATTCTTACGCGCACCAAGAACAAGCTCACCATTGCTCGCGCGACGGTAGCAGCGCTCGCTATGGCCGGTTCCCGCTAACTCTTATTTCTATGCAGTCCAACACTCTCGCTCCGAAGACCGCTCGCATAACAACGCCTCGCGTTGGGCGTGGTGGTAAGCGCGGTAAGACCTCGGGTCGCGGCACTAAGGGACAGAACGCGCGCGCAGGACACAAGAAGCGTCCTGAGATGCGTGATCTCATCAAGAAGCTCCCGAAGCTCCGTGGTCACGGAAAGAACCGTGCTCGTACCGTGCGCGCGAAGCGCCGCAGCTACACGCCGGTCAATCTCTCA
This sequence comes from uncultured Candidatus Saccharibacteria bacterium, assembly GCA_964571755.1. GTDB lineage: Bacteria > Patescibacteriota > Minisyncoccia > Phycocordibacterales > Phycocordibacteraceae > C7867-001. The sequence goes on along the minus strand of CAZNDC010000014.1, from coordinate 7,330 downwards.
ACACTTGAGGTAGCGTTCACCGCTGGCGACGTCGTAACTCCAGAGATGCTCTACAAGAAGGGTCTCGTTCCTGCACGGGGAGGAAAGATCTCATACGTGAAGATCCTGGGTACGGGGAGCCTTACCAAGGCACTCAAGATTTCAGATTGTGACGCATCGAGCGTTGCGAAGGCGGCAGTAGAAGCTGCGGGCGGTTCGATTCTCAGCTAATAGCCATGACAAGCAAGGTAGTACACAAGCTGAAAGTCATCCTCGGAGATTCGGTACTTCGGAACCGTATCCTCTTCGTGCTTGGTGCATTCGCGGTGTTCCGTCTCCTTGCTGCTGTTCCGATTCCGGGCGTTAACCGCGCGGCACTCGACCAGTTTTTCAATAACAACCAGTTCTTCGGCCTCCTCAATATCTTCTCGGGAGGCGGTCTCGCGAATCTCTCGATTGTGATGCTCGGTGTGGGTCCGTACATCACGGCCTCGATCATCATGCAGCTCGCTACGGTGCTCTTCCCTAAGGTGAAGGCCATGTACACCGAGGAAGGGGAGGCAGGACGCACGAAGTTCATCTCGCTTTCCCGTACGCTTACGGTCCCGCTCGCGATTCTGCAGTCCGTAGCATTCCTCTCACTCCTTCAGAACCAGGGCATTGTCGTTACGCTTACGCCATTCGCGTTTGCCCTCAACATATTCCTCGTTGCAGCGGGCTCCATGCTCCTTATGTGGATCGGTGAGATCATCACCGAGTTCGGTATCGGCAACGGTGTATCCCTGATTATCTTCGCGGGTATCGTGGCCGCTATCCCATCCGGCATCTCGCAGCTCCTGTTTACTGCGTCTGCAGCAAATATCCCGGCATACATCGGATTCGTTGCGCTCGCACTCTTCGTTGTCTTCCTCGTGGTTATGGTATCCGAGGCTGAGCGGTCTATTCCGATTCACTATGCGCGCGCTACGCGCGGGGAATCGACTGGTGCGCCGACGTACTTGCCGATCCGCCTTCTTCAGGCTGGCGTGATGCCGATTATCTTCGCGCTCTCGCTTCTCCTCCTTCCGCAGATGATCCTTACGGGCCTCAGCGCTGTTGGGGTGGCGGGAGCTGCTGGTCTTCTTGCAGGATACACTGCGTTTAGTGCGAACCCATTTATGCACGGTGCTGTCTATTTCGTGCTCGTCGTTATGTTTACGTACTTCTACACCTCGATTACCTTCGAACCGCATCGCGTTGCTGAGAACCTCCAGAAGTCGGGTGCCTTCATCCCTGGCGTCCGCCCAGGCCGCGAGACCGAGAGCTTCATCGGGAACGTCGTTAATCGCATCACGCTTCCGGGCGCTGTGTTCCTCGGCCTCGTAGCGGTTATCCCGTTCATCATCCAGGGACTCACCGGTATCACCGCGATCCTCATTGGCGGTACCGCTCTCCTCATCGTTGTGAACGTCGTGCTCGATCTTATTCGCAAGATCGACGCGCAGGCATCGCTTCGGGAGTATTAGAAAGAACCTCCGCGTGCCGGAGGTTCTTTCGTATCATCGAAATGTTAGTGTAAGACTTATTATGGATACGCTACAGACAGTCTTCTTTTTCGGAAAGCCAGGAAGCGGCAAGGGTACGCAGGCGAAACTCCTCGCCGAGAAGACCGGTTGGCCGATGTACGGTTCCGGCGACCAGTTCAGTGCCATTGCGGCTGAGGATACCCCTGCAGGGCGCAGGACCTGTCTCGAAATGGATCAGGGCCTACTCTCGCCCCCTTGGTTTGCTCAGTATCTCTATCTAAAGGTTCTGTTTTCTATACCGCGGGACCAGAGCGCAATCTTCGACGGATTTAACCGCAAGGTAGAGGAAGCGGAGCTTATCTTCTCAGCAGCTGAATTTCTCGAACGTCCATTCGTGGTCATCAACATAAATGTTTCAGATGAGGAAGTACACGCTCGCCTCGACGGCCGTAAGGCAGTGTCTGGAAGGCCTGACGATCACTCGGTTTCGACGAGACTCGAGGAGTACGAAACTTATACCGCGAACGCGCTTGATGTGTTCAGGAAGGGAGGGGTAGTTATTGATATTGACGGAAGCAAATCGAGGGAGGACATAGCCCGTGATATTGAAAAAGCACTTGGACTCGCCTAATGCTGCATTTGTTCATACTATTAGGATATGAAGATACACACGGTATTGCTGACCGGAAAGCCAGGAAGCGGCAAGGGTACGCAGGCGAAGCGCCTTGTTGAGCAGTTCGGCTGGACCCACTTCTCGACCGGAGACCGCTTTAGGGCGCTGCGAGAGAGCGAAGGAGCACTCGGCGCACGCATCCGGGAGATTTATGATTCCGGCAAACTTATGCCCGACTGGTTCGCCACATACCTCTTCGAAGAGACGATGCTCAGTCTTGCGCCAGACGATGCACTTGTTTGCGAAGGATACCCGCGCTCTCGGGCGCAGGCCGAAACTTTTGATGCCATCATGACGTGGCTTGAACGTCCCTATATCGCGCTCGATCTCGCGGTACCGAACGAGGAGGTTACGACACGCATGCTCAAGCGCGCAGAGCTCGATCCGCGTCCTGACAGCAGTACGAAGGAACAAATCGAAGCGCGCCTCAGCGTCTATGAAGAGCACACTGCTCCTGTACTTGGATTCTTCAAGGAGAAGGGGCTTCTCACTACTATTGATGGGACGCTGACTCCTGAGGAAGTCGAAGCTGAGATATCTCGTATATTGTCCCTATGATAGCCAGGATTCCTGAAGAGCGAGCAGGCATCATTGAGTCGGGGAAGCGCCTCGGGGAGATTCTCGCCACGCTTGAGAAGATGGTAGCGCCTGGCGTATCAACTGAGGCGCTCAATGTCGAGGCGGAGCGTCTTATACGAGAAGGAGGGGATACGCCTGCCTTCCTCGGCTATATTCCGGAAGGCGCGCGGCGTCCGTACCCAGCGGCGCTTTGTGTGTCGGTTAATGATGAGGTAGTGCACGGCATACCGAATGAATCAGCTCGTATCCTCAAGGAGGGTGACATCGTGGCGCTTGATCTTGGCCTTACGCATAACGGGTTCATTACGGATTCTGCGCTTACTGTCGCGGTTGGGAAGATAAACAAGGAAGCACATGCGCTTATGGACCTTACGCGTGAGTCGCTTGAGCTTGGGATTAAGGCAGCGCGTCCCGGAAACCGTATTGGTGATATATCTCATGCAACAGGTTCTGTGTTTAAAGGGAGCGGCTTCTCGGTCGTGAAGATGCTTGGCGGACATGCCGTTGGCCGTCATGTCCATGAGGAGCCCTTTATCGCGAACGATGGGTACCCTGGGACGGGTCCTGAGATCAAAGTAGGTATGGTGCTCGCTATTGAGCCTATTGCGAACGCAGGGAAGGCAGCCGTACAGATAGCGCCGGACGGCTATACGTACCGGACCAAGGACGGCTCTATCTCTGCCCATTTTGAACATACGATCCTCATTGAGGAGAATGAGACGGTTGTCGTTACGAGGCGGCCGGGGGAATAGTCCCCAGAACTGCATCGCGTCCTTCTCATATACGCGGTACTATGCCGCTATGGAACTTGAAGGCTTCATAGATGACCTTATGGCCGAGAAGGGCTTCGACACGGAAGAGCCCGAAGTCGTAGTCCAGATCAAGGCAGATCTCCTCGAGAGCGTAGAACGTCGTATTAATGCGATGATAGTAACCAATCTGCCTCCGGACGATCTTTCGGCATTCGAGTCGGTACTCGATAGCGGCTCCGAAGAGGCTATCCAGGCATTCGTTACGGAACGCATTCCTGGCCTCGATCAGAAGGTAGCGCTCGAGCTGCTCAATTTCAGGACCGCATATATCGGGTAGGGGCCTATGAGCGAGAAATTCCGAGTCCCCGCAGCATCTGCGCCCGAGGCACCGAAGGGGAAGGAAAAGCTTTCCCGGGAGGAAAACAAACAACTCCTTCGCGCCGTCGTCATCGAGACGACGCGCCTTACTGAAGCACAGGCGCGCGACATTGCCGACCATCGCATGACCGAGTCCAAGGAGGACCGATCGCAGGGCTTCTTCAAGCGCACCATCACCCGTATCTGGAAGCACAACCTCTTTCAGGAATACTACCGGCAGAAGGAGATCGTGACGGCACGTCGCGATATCGTGGAGAATGAGAACCTGTACGCTGGCGAGGAGGGCGCCGGAGAAGCGCAGCACCAGGCTGCGATGGACGCGATTATCGACCGCTTCACGAGCGAATACGAGGACGAGACACTGAAGACCGAAGAACGCGAATCGAAGCGTACCGTTGAAGGAGGGGACGCGAATGATCAGATTAAGGCCTTGATTCGGGAGTACGCAGGGAACCAAGAGATGTCGAAGGACGCGTTCGATGAGGAGCGTGGCCGTATCCTGGCGATGATTGACCCTGCCTATCGCACGGGCGCTGCGACTTATGCCGACAACTTCTTCGAGCTCGCGACACAAGCGCGCCGCGCAATCGAGCACGGGACGAAGCTCGAGCAGCTCGAGTTCGATGTCTCGCTTACGCTTGGGAAGGC
>CAZNDC010000014.1:0-2806 GCA_964571755.1 uncultured Candidatus Saccharibacteria bacterium | reverse complement strand
TAAGGGTCATCCTCTGGGCAGCTTCCTCACGAATGGGTCTGCGATCTCAATCGCTGCAGGCGCGTATGCGTTCATGAAGGCGGCTGGTGTTGGAGTACTCAAGAGCAATGTCACGCAGGCGGCTACGTTTGGTGCTGGAGTTGCAGTTGCGGGCGCCCTCTCTGGATATAACGAGGCTACTCGCCTGAAGCGTGATCGCGCACAGCATATGCGCGAGAGCGCCAAGGGCATGAAGTTCGAAGAAGGTTCGAAGAGGCGAGAGGAGATGGGTGAGAACGCTTACGTGTCCGTCCAGGCGCGGGACATTACAGCGAGCCTTAATGCACAGCTTGATAAGGTGCGCGCAGGCACCCTCTCGCATGAGGAGCTCTCTCAGACGACAATCGGAACCCTCGCGGAGCTCGAAACGCGTATTGCGCTCGGAGACGAACGGAAAGCAGACCTCATTGCATACTCTCGTTTCGATCAGGTAGAACAGGAACGTGCGGCACTTCTTATAGCGCGCGCAAAAATGAAGGCAGAGCTGAGAAAGGGAGACCCTGATTTTGAAACGAAGCTTGCGGATCTTGTCGGCGATCGGAGGGTGTGGCTTACGAGAGGAGAGGAGGGAATGGATCAGAAGGATCGGGTCTTCTCGAAGATGCGTAACAAGAAGGTGGCGGGTGCGGTTGTACGGACCGTGCTTGTTGGTGCCGCTGCCGGAGTTGTGTTCCAAGAGGCTGCTGCAGCGTTCAACTCGAATCAGGATGGCTTGCTCGAGGGGACCTGGAAGACCTTTACGGGAAGCGATGCGAATGTCGACAAGGGTGCCACCCTGCTTGAAGGTGCTCGGCGCCTTATCCCGGGTGAAGGACCACGCATGCCGGCCGGAGAGATACACACCGTTATGGTCGGAAGTACGGCAGTCGAGCTTCCGCAAGGAGCCGATCTCGTAGAGAATCCTGACGGCACCTATGATCTAACACGGGGAGGCGACATCATCACTGACAACGTGAAGCTTGAGTTCGGTCCGGACGGCAACCTTACGGAAGCGTCGAGGACGTTGCTCGGGGGTATGGATGTCGGCAGCACCTTCTCCGTTACTGAAGGAGAGACCCTATCTTCAGCTGAGTACGTGAACCAGCACGAGGAGCTTACGCAGCAGGTCCGACGTGGTCTCTGGTACGACAACGATACACCGAAGCCAGTATTTGATAAGAACGAGCTGCGGCAGTGGTGGGGTGGAGAGAACAACACGGGTATCGATACTGAAGGGAACTACGTCTTCTCTGTTGATCGCATGACGGCAGAGGGATCGTTCCATGGTGCAGAGTCAGTGAACGCGGAAGCGCATAGGGAAGCTGGCACCCTGAAGCTTCTTCTTTCTTTAAGCAGAGATACGCAGCATCAGGTATTTGAGGTTGCTATAGACGCACAAGGCAACGCCATCATTCCCCCTGATAGCGAGATTGCGAAGCTCATGTTCCGTGAGGTTGATGGTAAGGCAGTGTTTGTCGGGCAGTACGCTGAAGTGGCAGAGTCTATGGGTATAGCCGAGGACGGTGCTGAACAGGTACGGATTCTCTCCACCGTTGTTGGGGAAGGACGCGACATGATTGAGACGCCACCGGTTGGGCACGTACTTCTCGACGTGCCTGACTCGTCCGATGTTGAGCTACCGCCGTTCTTGCCGTTGCCGTGGGCAAGGACGCCGCTTGAGCGTGGCATGTACGGACCTAAGGCACCAAATGCTATTCCGCCTCTCTCTCCTGTCGAATTCGCATACTATTACGGCGGTTCTTTCTCAGAAGAGGAGAAGAAATCCTACCAGGAGCGATTCTCTGCAGCGATTAGAGAGAATCCAGATGCAGCGCTCGATGCGCGTGCTGAAGTAGACCAATACTTAAAGAAACAAGAAGGCGCGCATTTTGAACGTATACAGGAACTTGCACACAGTGTTGAGCCAATGAAACCAGAGTGTGAACTTTCGATTTGCATTCCGGTTGCCGGGCATCAAGAAGAAGCGAATATTGAGCGCACGCTCTCTTCCTACTTAAATCAGTCTGCCAATCCGGATACATTCGAACTTGTACTCTTCGTGAATCATCCTGATACGAACGAAGCAGGGAATCCGATTTCTGGGGATGGAACGATGGAGCGAATACTCGCGTTCAAGGCAGAGCACCCTGAACTCAATATACGGACTATGCAGGCCGTGCTTCCACGCAGCGAGGCCCGCATAGGAAACATTCGCAAGATTCTTAATGATGCGAATCTTGTTCGATCTCAAGAACGAGGAGGCTCCAAGGACACCATAATCGTTAGTAACGATGCCGACACGAAGGGCGTCGCCCCTGAGTACGTCCAGAACTTTATTGGAAAGCTCGGCAGCGAAAGCGAGGCTGATGCGCTCATGGGTCAGCTCGACTGGGACCCTGAGGCCTACGTGCGAAATCCTCTTATTCATATTGGTACACGTCTCTTCCAGTACATCGATTTGCAGAACCGCCAGGCTGGTCTCGGTATCGCCTCTTCTGGGGCAAACTTCGCTTTCAAATCGAGTATCTATGCAGCCATAGGAGGATACTCGTCTGATAGCGAAATCGCAGAGGATGTCGACCTTGGTAGGCGTATTAAACTTGCGCGTGATGGTGCCACTGAACATGTTCCAGTGGCGTTCGGGGGTGCGAGAACCTCTCGTCTTTACACTTCTGCCCGTCGTGCAGAACGGGCTGTTCGTGACGGGCTTTCAACTGTTGAGCAGTGGAACCAGGGCTTCAGTGCATTTGATGATGAGGTCCGTAAGACAAAATGGGAAGACACTGGA
>CAZNDC010000013.1:0-11486 GCA_964571755.1 uncultured Candidatus Saccharibacteria bacterium | reverse complement strand
TATCAATATCTAATTTTGAAATTTATTTTAATTGGGGTTTTTTTACTGCCTAATACCAGCGTGGTCCCCTCTTTAATCCAGGGTTCCACAAAACGAACCAGAATACGGGTAACGGTAATAGCAGAAAACATACTAACGAGGACACCAATGGTAAGCGTCACGGCAAAACCACGAACTACGCTTGTGCCAAACCAGTACAGCACCGCGCAAGTAATCAGGGTGGTCACATTACTATCGCGAATAGAGGTCCACGCGCGTTCAAAGCCGAGCGGAATGGCCCGAGAAAACGTGTGTCCGCCGCGCAACTCCTCTTTGATACGCTCAAAAATGAGGACGTTGGCGTCAACCGCCATGCCCAGCGACAAAATAAATCCCGCGATACCGGCAAGCGTGAGCGTCACCGGCACCAGTTTGAAAATGCCGAGTACCACAAAGGCATAGAGGAACAATGCGATACCCGCAAGTAATCCTGGCAACCGGTAGTACAGAATCATAAACAGAAGCACCAAGCCAAAACCGACCAGTCCGGCAAACAAACTTTTTTCCAAAGAAACCTTACCGAGTGTCGGACCAACCGTACCGCTCCCTACAAGCTCGATAGGGACTGGGAGCGCACCGAAGTTAAGATTCCGAACGAGCTCGCGCGCCTCGTCGGGGGTGAACCCGCCTGAGATAGTCGCGGTGCCTCCAGAGATCGCCTCACGAATAACTGGTGTCGAAATCGGCTCGCCATCAAGGTAGATCGCGAGCGTGTTGCCGATGTTCTCGCGCGTGATGCGCTCGAAGAGGGCCGAACCCTCGTCGGTAAACGTAAGCACAACGATAGGCTCGGACAGCCCCTGTCCACTCTGGCTGCCGAACTGCAGGTCTGCTTTCTTGAGATAGCGGCCCGTAAGCTCGGTCGGCACGAATACCGGCGTGCCGCTTGCCACTTCTCCAGACGCAATGCGGAAGTCCAAGGTCGGTGTCTTGCCTATAGCATCGACTGCTGCCTGCACATCAGTCACGCCGGGAAGCTCAACCAAAAGACGGTCCTCAACCGCGCCGGCAACCGCGCTCGAGCGCTCCAGCTGAACGAGAGGCTCTGCGACGCCGAAGAGATTTACACGGCGATCGATAACTTCTCGGAGCGCATTGAGCGCGCTCTGGGTGTCGCCAGCAACATTACTCGTATCCGCACGATAGATGAGCTCCGTACCGCCGGCCAAATCAAGTCCCAGTTTTACTGGGCTGCTGGCGAAGAATCCGTACCAGCCGAGGAGGCCGGCTACAACGAGAACGGTTGCTGCTGGGAAGAAACGCATGATGAGTAGTCTACGCCCTTTCACTCGGCCTGCAATGCCCTTTCCAGAAGGGCCCCGACATTGCGAAATAGACAAGCCACCGCAATTGGACCCACCCCTCCGGGAACCGGAGTGAATACGCTCGCGACTTCAGCACACTCGGGCATGGCATCTCCCACGATTGCACCCCCCTGCTCTGACGTTCCTGCATCAATAAGCACCACGCCCAATTTGATATGAGCAGGCGTGATAATGCCCGGCGCACCCGCCCCTGACACAATAATGTCTGCGTCCTTCAGTGTCGAAAGGTCTCCTGATTCTCGCGTAAGCACGGATATACTCGCACCCCGAGAACGAAGCCACTCGCTACAGGGCTCGCCAACCAGGCGCCCTTGCCCTACAACAACTGCACGCTTCCCTGAAGGATCTACCCCTTCACGCATAAGAATCTCCGCGAGCGCACCCGCTACTGGCGGTACGAGTGCTCCTTCCGCGCCCGCAACAAAGTGCGCATATGCTACCTCGGAAAGCACGTCCGCATCCTTGCTCTCAGGAATCGCCGCAAGGATGGCTTGCTGGTCTAGATGCGCAGGAAGCGGGAGCTGCACGATCAATGCATCGCATCCGGGCTCGAGGACCGCATCGATCACGTCCTCGGTTGTTGCGCTCTCTGACATACGGACAATTTCGAGATGCATGCCGGCATCCTCCGCTCTTGTCTCTTTTATGGAAAGGTACGACTCGGTTGCAGCTGAGGGAGACACGACAATGGCACGCACAACTGGCGTACGCGGAAGCGCCTCAGCAACAGCGCCGAGTATTTCCGAAGCGATCTGGCGACCGTCGATGATCATGTTGGTATTCCCCACTCCTGCTTAAGCTCAGCGATTCCCTCCTCGAGCGTAACCGAAGGGCTCCAGTCGAGAAGCGCACGGGCGCGGGCCGTATCGCCGAACGTATCCTGCGCGTCGCCTGGTCGTGGCGGGAGATACTCGCGTTCTCCGCCGATAAGATCTGCGAGTGCATTCACGGAGACATTCCTTCCCGCAGCAATGTTTACGACCTCTCCCTTTCCGACATACGAGCTTTCCATAGCAAGCATGCACGCCCGCACCACGTCCCGTACGTGCGTAAAGTCCCGAGTGTTGCTCCCGTCTCCTGTTATCGGAAGCGGCTTCCCTTCTTTCCGGCTCTCTAGGAACTTCGGAATGGCGAGCGCATACCCGCCGTCTGGGCGCATGCGCGGACCGTAGACACTGAAGAAGCGGAGCGTGACCGTTGGTAAGCCATAGTTCTCAGAGAAGAGCCGCGCATACTCCTCGCCTGCGTACTTCTGGAACGAATAGAGGCTCACGGGACGTGGGCGCATATCCTCCGTGAACGGGAGGCTGTCCTGGTTGCCATACGAAGAACTCGAGCCGGCGTAGACGACGCGCCCTACCTTCGCATCGCGCGCAGCCATAAGTACTGAGAACGTCCCATCGATATTCGCCTCGTGCGACTCAACCGGATAATCGTATGAATACGTTACGCGCGGGAGCGCGGCAAGATGGAAGACTGCGTATGCCCCCTCAAAAAGCACTGTGAGCTTCCTGGTGTCGCAGATATCAAACTCATGAAATATGGCACCTTCAGGCACGTCCTCACGCTTCCCGTTCGCAAGGTTGTCGACAACGTGCACTTCATGGCCAGCATGAAGAAGCGCATCCGCCAGATGCGAACCAATGAATCCTGCGCCTCCTGTAACGACAATTTTCTTCATAGTTAATCCTTATGCCGGCGAAGTGCTTCTGGTACGAACTCCTCATATTCTCCGTTTGTATACCGGAACGCATCGAGACTTGAGTAGCCGTACTGATACCCATACTCGCGTGTGAGCTTGCTGCCATCAACCGCAATTGGGTACGAGTACCCCTTCCAGCTCCCCTTTGCAGTTGGAATCTTGCCGCGCGTCGCGTGCCAAAGGAAGGCGAACGGGCCACGGACCATCCACGGCTGGATAGGCAGCATACGCTTCCCGACTGCTGCAGCCATGTCCTTCCCGCGCACCACGTCCCCAGGCGGGCATATATTGAAGACTTCGTACTTCCCCTTCGGCTCTGCGAACGAGAGCAGCTCAACCAAGTTCACAACATCATCCTCGTGGATGAACTGGCGCACCCACTTAGGCGTCACGGGAACGAACTTGGTGAGCAGGGAGACAAGACGATATATAAATGAATCGTTGAGCTGGCCTGCGAGCGCAGCCTGGAGCCCGAAACGTATGCGCATGAAGCGGCCACGCGGGCCCGTAATGGCAGCAGGACGCACAATCGCCGTTGGTACCCCGCCCCCCTTCAAGGACGCCTCCTTGAACAGACTCTCGAGATGCTCTTCTGAAATGCGCTTCTCCTCCGCATACAGATAATCGGTCTTTCGGAATGACTCGTCCTCCGTGAACCGATGTTCGATGGTATTCGTACTGAACGATCCGTACGACGCAACGGTCGAGAAATGTATAAGCCGCTTCACCGAACCTCCTTCGTATGCAAACGCAAACACGCGATCCGATCCATCGATATTCCATTTCCAGGAAAGCGGCCGGTTCCCGTAAATCTCACGAATCTGCCAGGCCGTATGAATGACGACATCGGGAGCATAAGCACGCGCCGTCTCTTCCCATCCGTCGTCCGCGGTGTTCGCCTCGATATAGACGAGCTTCGGCTCGTCCTTAATAAGCTCGGGTACCGGCTCTTTATCAAGGCCAATAACCCGCTCAACATCCTCACGAGCGGCCATGCGCCGAACGAGCATCGTGCCGACGTATCCCGCTGCGCCCGTAATGAGTACTGTGTGCTTCATAGAATCACTTTACCAGGCGGAGAGGCGGAACAACATGCGCTTCACGGTCTTGAGCGCGATGACGAGATCAAGCCCGAGGGATCGGTGCTTCAAGTAGTAGAAGTCGTACGCGAGCCGAACCGTCGTCTCCTTCACGGACTGCGGGCTCATATTGCCGGGCTCGTACTGCTGATTGATCTGTGCCCAGCCCGTAATCCCCGGCTTTACGCTGTAGCGCATGTTGTAGTGCGGGAGCGCCTCAGCGAGCCGGGTCGCCAGGCCGCTTATGTCGTTACGAGGCCCAATGAGAGAGATATCTCCCTTGAGGACATTGAGGAACTGCGGGAACTCATCGAGGGAGGTCTGACGAAGAATCGAACCTACCCTCGTTACGCGATGTCCTTCTTCCGCTACCCAGGACTCTGAGGCGCGACTATGTCCGGACATGCTCCTAAACTTATAGACGCGCATCCGGCTCCCCCGTTCCCCGATGCGGTCCTGCGTTATAAAAAGCGGTCCAGGACCCTCGAGTCTGAGCGCGAGCCATACAAACGGCACGGCGAGAAGCGTCACGAAGCCCATACCAAGGCCGCCCACGATATCAATGAGGCGCTTGGGGAGTGTGTACCACAAAGAATCGCGTGAGGTCACATTCTCAAGGAACCACCCCTGATCAAGCAGCGAGAGCGGAATCCGGTCGAAGACCTCTTCGTAAAGATCGGCGAAGTCGACAATTTCGTACCCGCGTGCAGCATGCGGCAAGTCGTACAGTACCGGCAGGAGCCCGTGCGTATTGCATGCGGCTATATCCGCGACGATAGTGTCGGTACCCTCCGGTATCAGAGCCTTTCTCGCCTCCTGCGAGAGATTGATGAACTCCTCGGGAGCGTAGGCTTTCACGAATGCGATGTGGTAGCGAGGATTGCTGTTCACCTCCTGCATAAGCTCAATCGCCTCAGGGCCCGCTGCAATAAGAACAGCCTTGGCGCGCGAACGTCGTATCGATATGCGCGGGTAGATTGCGAGCCTCCAGATAAATATGAAGACGAGCGAGACACCAAGATAGATGGCCAGGTTAGTCTTCGGTGCGATGCCCACACCCGGTACAAGAAAGAAGAAAAGGGCCGCAAGCACGATGTTCGCCACCTGAGTGCGCACGAGCGCCTGCGGCTGATGGCTCTTAAAAAGGATGGTGCCCTTCCCGTAAAGCCCTGACATATAGAAGACCACAACCCAGACCACAAAGAGGACCGCGAACGGCCCAATATGGTTCTCGAGGACCTCCCTACTCGGGAGCGCACCCGTACGCAGGATGAGCGTCACGTACAGTGAGAAGGCAAATACGGCGATATCGCCAATGAAAAGAAGCGCTGGAGCACGCCTGCGGCCGTAGATCATGTGTTGAGTTATACTATAGAACATCCTAGCCGGCATGAAAGTCACGGACCCCATAGCTTCTGAGAGCAGGAAGAAGCGCATCCTGTACGTCATAACCAAGGCAACCTGGGGCGGGGCGCAACGCTATGTCTTCGATATGGCAGTAGACGCTAAAGAACGCGGCCATGAGGTATTGGTTGTCATTGGGACCGATGGCGAGCTCACTCGGAAACTGAACGGAGCAAACGTGCCCGTCGAGACCATTTCATCCATGAAGCGTGACATCCGTCTCGCTGCCGAGTGGACCTCCTTCCGCGAGCTCCTCGCCATCGTGAAGCGCTTTAATCCAGACATCATCCACGGAAACAGCTCGAAGGCCGGTGCGCTTGCCGCGCTCGCGGGGCGCATACAGGGCGTACGTACGATCGTATTCACCGCGCACGCTTGGGCCTTTAACGAAGGACGCCCCACTTGGCAGAAAGCTATCATCGGGAGCCTTCATTTCTTCACCGTGCTCCTCTCGCACGTCACGATTTGCGTCTCTGATGCCGTACGTGAACAAGCGCTCTGGATGCCGTTTGTGCGTGGTCGTCTCCATACCGTTCATGACGGTATCGATCCGGTTGAGCTCGTCGCCCGCGACGATGCACGAGCACGCCTCGCACCGGATCTCATGCGCGAATTCCCTGACGCCCTCTGGATCGGTACAATCGGCGAGCTCCATAGGACAAAAGGCCAGGATACGCTCATAAAGGCGTTCGACCACTTCTCCAGGTCCGGCCCCTTGGCGGTGCTCGTGATAATCGGAGACGGAGAAGAATGGAAGACGCTGGAAAAGCTCATCCAGATAAGCGACGTTCCTGGCCGTATATTGATCACCGGATTCGTGAAAGATGCAGCCTCATATCTCCCAGCATTCGATATCTTTGTCTTGCCCTCACGAAGCGAAGCCCTTGGCTACGCGATTCTCGAGGCAGGGCTCGCCTCCCTTCCCGTTGTCGCCTCCCGTGTCGGTGGTATCCCTGAGATAATAAAGGACACCGAGAGCGGCGTCCTCGTGGAACCAAACGATGTCGATGCGCTCGCTGCGTGTCTAGAAACGGTCGCAGAAAGCGCCCCGCTACGTGAGACGCTCGGCAAAGCACTCTACGAGCGCGTTACTCGTGTCTTCTCGAGAGAGAAGATGGCGCGCGAGACGCTGTCCCTCTACTTCGACCGCTAGCCGATATACTCCTGTCCTGCTGCCTCGCGGGGCACACTTCTCGCTTCTCGCGCGAGCGCCGCAACAATCCCAAGTGCTGCGAACTCAACGATAAGATGTGAGCCGCCATAGCTCATGAATGGGATGGTCGTACCGGTAACCGGAAGAATACCAAGATTGATACCGGCATGTATGAATATGTGAGCCGAGAGGAGTATCGCTACACCAAGCGTGAACAGAGCGTCGAAGTTCGTCGCGGACCTGCGCGCAATTGCAAGCAGCCGCAACAGCAGGAGCCCGTACAGAGCGAGGACGAGAGCAACGCCCGCAAAGCCCCACTCCTCTGCGAAGGAGGCGAAGATAAAGTCAGTCTCGTACTCGGGGAGAAATCGAAGCTTTGATTGGGTGCCGTAGCCGATACCCTTCCCCCACACCTCACCCGAACCAACCGCCACTGTGGCCTGATACGCATTGTATCCGGCTCCATGTATATCGCTCGCTGGATTGATGAACGACACGATACGCGTGCGCTGATAGTCATGGAGTGCAAAGCTCCAGAGGCCCGCAGCAGCTATTGCAGCGCCCGTAATGATTATGGCGAGATGTTTCTTCGATATCCCCGATACCAGAATCATGCCAAACCAGACGATACTGAAGATAACAGCCGTGCCGAGATCGGGCTCGACGAGAATGAGCAGGATGAGGCCGGCAGCATACGCGCCTGAGACAAGGATGTGTCGGAAGTCGCCGATCTGCATATGCCGACGGGAGAAGTATTTGGCCATGAGCGCGATGAACACGATCTTGGCAGGGTCTGCCGGCTGGAGCGAGAACGCGCCGAGATCGAACCAGGACTTCGCTCCCTGGACTGCGTGCGTCGCGACCAGAAGCAGCATGAGGAGCCCGATGCAGATTGCGTAACCTGTAAGGATCACGGGCGTCCTCCTCAAGAAACGCATATCAAGCGAGGAGCATACGATGAACGCAAGCGTGCCGATACCGATCCAGATGAGCTGGCGCGGCGCGAGCGACGGCGCGTCCCCGAACGGGTGCATCGTAAGGACACCGAGAAGTGCGAGTGCGAGTGGGATCAGGAGAAGCGGCCACTCGGCAAGCACTGCCTGGATAGGACCGCGACGCACGAGCTCGCTCATGGAAGCGGAAGAACCGGGAGCACCTCGATCCGTATCGGGTCCCCGAATGGAGCAGTCCAGGTGAAGACAGCGGGCGCACTTCCCTGTGCCGGAACTTCACGCACGACAGTCTGCGAAGCGGCGAGCGCGCTTCCTTCAGCATCGAACGCGATTACAACGACCCGCACGTTATAGAACGCAGTTGCAGACGGGTTCTCCAGTGTCGCAGTAACGCGCGGCTCAGCTCCCTGTGTAAACAAGGCGTCAGCCACCTTGAGAAGTGTTCTTCCTTCCTTCGCAGGCGTCCACGTGATGGACTCATTAAATGTCACGAACGCACGAGCAACTGGAATAGGGCCCATATACATGCCGGGCACGAATACAGGCACTACGGAGCGCGCAGGCAGGTCTATCATGCCCTCGCGCTTGGCGAGCTGAAGCCCGTCCGCACTAAAGAGTTCGACCGTGTACCGAGCGTTTTTTGCTTCGGCTTCTTGATTCCGGTTCTCTACGTACGAGATCACATCGGTGCGCCCGCTCGTTGTTGAGAACGCACGAGCGAACGATACGCGCGGCGCATCAACGAGAGCGCTGCAAAGGTGCGAACACGGTCCTCCGCAGTCAGTGCCCTCCTCTCCCTGGTTCTGCTTCCGGTCCATGCAGGACGGAGCATCGTATAGGACCGAGAACAGGAGCGCGGCGACAAGCACCACAGCTATGGCTGCCGCAGTACCGATAATCATGAAGCGCCTTCTCTCTGCCCAGGTCATACCAACAGTATACAAAGGAGCGCGCGTTTATGCGCGCTCGAGGTGCTGCTTGAGTTTCTTGAACGCTATTCCCCTGCTACTTACTGCGTACTTCTCTTCCCTGCTCATCTCGCCAAACGTCTTCTCGCTCCCAAGCGGCTTGAAGATAGGGCCGTACCCGAAGTCCTGGTCTCCGCGCGCCGGCACGATCTCTCCTTCAAGCTGGCCGTCGAAGACATGTGTGTACCCTTCCTCGTCGAGATATCCAACGAGTGTGCTTCCTGTTGCACGAGAGTCTCCATACTTCTCGGCAAGCGTAACGATGCCGTCGATGCCGAGTGACTCTTCGAACCACTTTATGAACGGGCCGGGCAACTTATTCTCGAGGCACGCGAGTACGAGCGAACTGTCCTCGACGATACACGGAAAGAGCCCATGCGCTTTCGCGGCCGCGAGCTTGTGCTGCATAACTACGAATGGATCGATGTCCTGGAGTTCGGGCAGATCGAGCGTTGCTTGGACGAGCTTCATACCAAGCACTGCCTCTGCTTCGGAGAACTTTCCCGGGTTGCCGGTTATGAAGGTGAGGGCCATATTAGCGAATATTCCTGGGGAACCTTTTCATGAGGAGAATTTCCTCATTCTCGTAGCCGGTCCTTTCGTATGCCTTAACGGCAACATCGTTATCAGCGAGCACGAACAGACGAATGATCTCGACCTCAGGAAATTGTAAGAGGTACTCTTCAGCCTTCTGATTGAGTTGCGTAAAAACTCCTTGGTTTCGAAACTTTTCATCGACCCACGCGTCAGAGATGTATCCATGTATATTCGAGACACTCGTCTTTGATATAGATTCTTCTCGCTCTACACGGCATGCGATATATCCTATAAGTTGTTCGTCCTGCACGGCTACGAAAAGTGCTCCGTGCTGTTCATCGAAAGTCTTCATCAGATAGGAAAAATATTCCTCATCTATATCTTCGCCAGGGCGGCGTGTCAGCGGCGCTATCGCCCGCTCGTACTCTTGGAGATCAACGATGCCGCGTAGAAGTTGGTCCTTATCTGAATCTTCGTACGGACGAATAATTACGGAAGCCATGAACACACTATAGCAAAAGCCGCCCTTCTGGGGCGGCTTTTGGCTTTTCAAAGAAACACGCGCATGATGCTGGCGACAACCTACTCTCCCCTTGCGAGTACCATCGGCTCAAGAAGGCTTAACTGCCGTGTTCGGAATGAGAACGGGTGTGGCCCTTCCGATAAATCACCAGCATCATGCGCACGTTTCCGTCTTTCGTGGACGGGCGAATATGCAAATAGGATCACATTACAGATCACATCGTTAGACGTGACATACAGAGTTCCGCACAGAAGTCTGGGCATATTAGTACTTCTCGACTCAACGCATCACTGCGCTTCCATCTAAAGCCTATCAACCTAGTCATCTTCTAGGAGCCTCATAACGATTCCTTATCTTGGAGTTTGCTTCCCGCTTATATGCTTTCAGCAGTTATCAGTTCCCGACATAGCTACCGAGCGATGCCACTGGCGTGACAGCTCGTAGACCAGAGGTCAGTTCACCCCGGTCCTCTCGTCGTGTATCCCCCTGTTTCCAGGAGCACAGACTATATCTTCACCCGTCTTATTCGTCGCATACCACTGCGAGGTTCTCTGAATAAGAAGAGGGTGGTTGCATCTTACCCATGCGAGCTGTCGTCCTCTACGGGACGATTCCTCAATCGCATGAGTCCGCGTGTCTTTCAACGCAAGTCGTTACGGGGTCAAACCAAGTAGTTGATACAAATCTTCCTTTGTCCGTCTGCCTTTACTCATATAGTTTTCAGACTGTAGAAGTAAGAGCATGTCGGCAATAGCACGCATAGTACGCGGAGTCATAGTGCGCAACGTACTGTCTTCAAGCATTATGCATGCTCGAAGTAGTAGCGTAGCCTGCTTCTTTTTGAAACGGATGTAAGGCAGAAGTTCTTGTAAGAGCTTCTTTACCTGTGAGAACCCCTGCATACGGAGTTCTGTTATTCCATCGTTTCTTCGAGAAACATAGCCGCACTCAACCCGCTTTTGTATCCACAAAAGTGTCTTCTCATGGCGACTGTCTTGATACAGACAGATCGTTGCCATAAATCGAACACCTCGTGTGGAATCGCTGCGTTTCTTTAGCTGGAGCATTAAGCTTCCATCGCCATCAAGAAACCCAGCAATATATGCGAGATCTGCATCTTTGGTACTACTTGATCGACTTCCCACGGTATTATCATAGTGCGGTTCTGGTCCTCAAGCGAGTTACTTATCCACTGGACCGTAGACATAAGAACTCTAATACCAGATGCACCGTAGACTTCACCGTTATAAGCAAACATTGTCATCAGAGATCTCTCTCTGAAGTAGCAATTTCTTACTAGGGGCAAATCTCCTCAAGAATCAACGCCTGTAGTAGATAGGAGACCAACCTGTCTCACGCATTTCGTTTACTTCCATTACTGGAAGGATCGGACTGTAATACCATCCCGAAGGATGTCTGACGTTCAGTCTCTACGGGCGTCCTTTCGGACTTCCCTCGGTGTCGCCCCTCTTACGAGTAGGGTTCCACCGATACCAGTCAGCTTCTCGCATACCCTTTCGGATACACGCCGCCGTGTCATGGTTGGTTCTATCTTAGTTTCAAGACGAAAAGACATTCACTTCATCGCACTTTTTCGAATTCTGATAACAGAAATCTCGAAGGGATTCAAACGGTGAGGAAATCGAGTATTGCTACTACAATTCCCTCACGGTTTGAACCCAGCTCGCGTACCTTTTTAAATGGCGAACAGCCATACGCTTGGGAGCTTCTCCACCCCCGCGCTAAGGTGAGCCGACATCGAGGTGCCGAACTCCGCCGTCGCTATGGACGCTTGGGCGGAAC
>CAZNDC010000012.1:11295-11739 GCA_964571755.1 uncultured Candidatus Saccharibacteria bacterium | reverse complement strand
CCCGGTATCCCGGTCGCGACTATGGCCATCAATGGGGCCAAGAACGCGGGGCTTCTTGCCGCCGCTATCCTCGCTCTTTCGGATGGTCGCATCGCAATCCGCCTCAACGAATGGCGCGAGGCGCAGACCGAGAGCGTCAAGGAAACGGTCGAAGACTAGTACAGGTCAAGCGTCATGCTGGGCCTGTTTTCATTTCGTGCACGGCTTAGCGAGGAATGGTATAGTCCCGCCGGACGCGCAGTCCCGCAACTCATGCGGCTCAGATTTGTCCAAGGGGATATGAAATGGACTATAACGAATTGTTCCTGGGACTCCGCGCCTGCCTCCCCCTCATCGGGCAAGGCAAGGTGCGCGACTCCTTTCGGGTCAACCACGAAGACAAGAACTACCGCCTCGTTGTTGCGAGCGACCGGCTGAGTATTTTCGATTTCGTGCTCGGCTTTT
>CAZNDC010000012.1:10000-11285 GCA_964571755.1 uncultured Candidatus Saccharibacteria bacterium | reverse complement strand
GTTCAATACCGAGCTGCTCGTGTCGAACGGCGTTCTGTGTGATGTCGTTGCGTTCGGCCCGGCTATCGATGAGTATATCGAGCTCCCATTCGTTCGCGGAAACACGGAGGTTTGGAAAAGGGCGGTGCTCGTCGAGGATCTCGCAACCATCCCGGTTGAAGCCATCCATCGCTACCATCTGACGGGCAGCGGATTCAGGACCTACCTGAGGACGCTCAAGGAGAACAACGGCGTCAACGGTGTTCTCTGCGGCCACAGCCTCCCGCCTGGTTTGCGGGATGGTGAACGGCTTCCACAGCGACTGTACACGCCCTCGACGAAAGCCGAGGCTGGTCATGATGAAGATATGCTGGCCAGCGAGGCGCAGCAGAGGTACCCGGGCGTCAAGTTCCTGACTGGCACGAGCGCCAACATTATCAGTGCCCACGCGGCGTCTGTCGGCCTCATCTTCGTCGATACCAAGTTCGAGGTTGGCCGGAGACCGACGGACGGGAAGCTGGTCATGATCGACGAGAAGGGCACGCCCGACTCGTCACGATTCTGGGACGCCGCTGAGTATGCGGCGTGCTGGCCTGATCGTCTTCCTCGTCCCTGGGACAAGGAAGGGCCTCGGACCTGGGGTCGTGAGCGGGGAATCCAGGCTCTCGATCCTCTTGACCGAGGGCATCGCGAGAAGGTTCGGCGTATGCAGCCTGCCGCTGGTCTCATCGAAAGTACCATCGCCGATTACCGGGCAGTCTTCGAACGGTACACCGGTGTTCCGCTCGAGACGTTCCAACGCGACACTATGGGCATCAAGTAACACATCCTCCGGGGTGTGTTTTTCTTTTATCCTCTCAGTACAAAAACATATACGCCCTCATGTCTTATACTTATACGTAATGGAGGGACCTATACGTCAGATAGCGAGCCCTGAGGACGAGCTCGAGTATCTTCGCGCGCAAGTTGCAGCGAAGGAAGAAGAGCTTGCCTCACTTAAGAGCGAGCGTCCTCGCGAGGATATCGCACATGAGCGCATCCTGCATCACCGCATGAGTGATGCAGAGGGCGTGCTTGCGTCGCACTATCGCGTGAGTGAGAAGGAAGCGGAGACACATGCGGAGGCACTTACACTCAACCTCGACCCGGAGCAGAACGACGAGACGATCGCTGAGCTCCGGACCGTAATGGAGGAGAAGGGAATCCATAACGCATTCACGATCCTCGGAAAGCTTAAGAATCCGCACCTCGAGGACGATTTCCATCGATTCCTCGTGCAGTATCTGGTGGCCGGCATGCAGCCCAA
>CAZNDC010000012.1:0-9900 GCA_964571755.1 uncultured Candidatus Saccharibacteria bacterium | reverse complement strand
ATTCGCATGCAGCCCAACGACTACAACATCTTTATGGAGGGAGGCGTGTCGCTTGCGAGCTACGCAACGTTTAAAGACAAGCCGATGCTTCCACTCAAGGACTATCAGGATTTTGATTACGATCCGATCAACTCAATATTGAACGCATTTGCGAAGATTTCCCCTGAGGACGAGGGGGCCTCGCTCCAGATCGTCTTCCGGCCGGAGAGCAATAAGTATGTGGACCACTACCGCCGCATACTCCATGCGCTTCGTCAGGGAGATCATCGCTCACGCGCGTTCTCGCTGCCCGAGACGTTCGTAGGAGACCTTGCTCGCGAGGCGACGGGACTCTTCTTTAAGCCCCAGAAGCAGTCCGAGAAAGACCCAATCGATCAGAAGGCAATAGAGATGGTTGAGAAGAAGATCGCGGCGCCGATTATCGCTACCAACATTCGTCTTGCGGTCTCTTCCCAAAGCGATACGAAAGCGCACCAGATCATGGGCGAGCTTGAGGCGGCGTTCAACCAGTTCGATCTCACGACCGGCAATCGCATCGAGTTCGTGCGCCCGAATCGCTCCGGCCAGAAGCAGCTTCTACGAGACTTCTCCTTCCGCTTGTTCAAGACAAGTACGCTCTTGCCGCTTTCGCTGCGCGAGCTTACGACCCTCTATCACTTCCCGCCTAAGGGTATCGAGTCCTCGCCGCACCTGAAGCAGTCCCGCTTCCAGTCTGCGGCAGCCCCGATCGGGCTCCCGAAGCAAGGACTCAAGCTCGGCACGAACTCCTTCCGGGGCGCTACGACTGACGTCCGTCTCGAAGAAGCGGATCGCCTCCGCCATCTCTACGTAATCGGGCAGACCGGTACAGGAAAGACCTCGTTTATGAAGACTTTGATCGAACAGGACATCAAGGCTGGGAACGGCGTGTGCTTTATCGACCCGCACGGGAACGACATCATCAATATCCTCGCGACCATCCCGCCCGAGCGCTACGAAGACGTCATCTACTTTGACCCTGCCTATATCGATCGCCCGTTCGGGCTCAACATGCTCGAGTACGATCAGTCCCGTCCGGAGCAGAAGTCCTTCATTGTGAACGAGATGCTCGCCATCTTTAGGCAGCTTTATGGAGACGTTCCTGAAAGCATGGGCCCTGCCTTCGAGCAGTACTTCCGCAACGCGACGCAGCTCGTTATGGAGGACCCGGCGTCAGGTTCGACCCTCATGGACATCGGACGTGTGCTCTCGAACGCTGATTTCAGGAACCTGAAGCTCGCGCGAAGCAACAACCCGGTGGTGAACCAGTTCTGGCAGGAGATCGCTACCAAGGCCGAGGGCGAAGCGAGACTTCAGAACATTGTGCCGTATATCACGAACAAGTTCGACGAGTTCACCGGCAGCGACTTCATGCGCCCGATCATCGGGCAGCAGGAGAGCTCCTTCAAGTTCCGCGAGGTCATCGACAACAAGAAGATTCTGCTCGTGAATCTATCTAAAGGTAGGCTCGGCGAGCGCAACGCCAACCTCCTCGGTCTTATCATCGTCGGCAAGCTGTTCATGGCAGCGCTTTCTCGTGCGGACGCTCCCGGTACGAACTTCCCGCCGTTCTATCTCTACATCGACGAGTTCCAGAATATAACGACGTCCTCGATCCCGGGCATTCTCTCTGAGGCCCGCAAATACAAACTTTCTCTGACAATTGCGCACCAGTACCTGGCGCAGGTGGACGAGAAGATACGCGATGCGGTTTTCGGCAACGTCGGCTCCATGGCCGTCTTCCGGGTTGGGCAGGAAGACGGGGAGTTCTTTGGAAAGCTCTTTGAACCTGAGTTCAATGCCTCAGACTTCACGAACATCGAGAACTACAACGCCTACCTGCGCATCCTCGCTAACGGTGTTCCGCAGAAGCCGTTCAATATAAAGAGCATCCCTCCTTCCGAGGGCAATGTGAACCAGGTGGACGACCTTCGCGAGCTTTCGTACCTCACGTATGGACGTGACCGTGCTACAGTTGAGGCTACGATACGAGCCCGGTATTTATCCTAATTGGTACCTATGAAGCAAGAGAATCCTCCGCGCCCAAAGAACCCAGCAGCAGAAGAGAAAAGCGAGCTTTTAAAGGCTGTTGAGCAAGATGCCTCAGCACTGCGGGAGAGCCAGAGGATTGGCATAGACCTGGGGTCTGAATGGGCAGAGAGTGCCAATGATCGCATGAAGAAGCTTGCCGGCCTCGTTAGCGAAGTAGAAAAGGAGACAGCTCGGAAGGCAAGCGGTCCACTCGTGCTTTCAGGCAAGGAGCCCGGCCCCTGGCAGAACGAGACGTGGCAGAAGACTGCGATGGAGGAGGCACGCGCCAAAGGCAAGATTGTCCTTACAGGCGATGTACCGCCTCCACGCGCTAGCAAGGGCGGCCAGGAGAATGCGATTCGCGATGCCCGCAAGAAGGGAAAGCTCGTGCTCTCGAAGCTCGGCGACGTGTCCAAGGAGCCGGTTGAGGGAGTTATGGACCTCTCTCAAAACCAGAAAGCATTTGAGAACGCTATGGCGCGTTCGGCAGCGGATAACCCCCGTGCACATATACTCGCGGAGCGTGCGAACGTCGCTGAAGAGCGCGCACTCATGCAGGAGGCAACACGCAAGCATGCGGAAGCACGTGCCAATTTCTATAAGAATGCGGGTAAAGGACTCCTCTCTCCGCTCTTTAGACGGCTTCGCGGCGAGAAGGATGCTGTTGAGCTCTCGAGCTTGAAGCGTTTGGAGGAGCGCGCGCAGCTCGCGTACTCGAGCAAGCTTGAAGCGTCGGTTGTTGAGCGCCTCAAGGCGCAGGGCAAGAGCGAGGGCGAGATAGAGAAAGTCCAGGCCCGGTACAATCGCCTGATCCAGTTTAAGGAAGTTGTGAAGCCAGCGTTCGATGCGAGACAGGCTGCAAAGAAAGAAGGAATGAATGCAAAGGAGAAGGGGGTGCTCGAGAAGGGAGGCGCATGGTTCCAAAAGAAGAATGAGCAGCTTGAGAAGAAGCTTGGGAAGAATGGCATGCGTGCAGTTCGGCTCGTAATTACGAGTGCCATTGCAACGGGTGCTGTAGCAAGCCTTGGTGCCTTGGGCTTAATTGGAGGTGTAGCAGTTGGTACATATGCTGGGACACGCATTTTGCGAGGTGCTGCTAGCGTCTTCGGCGGTGCGGCAGTTGGAGCAATTGCGGGCAGGGTATATCAAGGAAGTCGCTCTGAAATCAATGTTGAGAAGTCCAAGCTTGTGCGTTCAGGCTCAATCAAGAGCGCGAAAGACATGAAGAAGCAGATGGATTCCTACACTGCTGGTACCAAGGAAGGTATGGAGCAGCGACGCAAGATTGTCGAGATGGTTACCGCAGCACTCGTTGGTGCCGGTATCTCTTACGATATGGCGTATGATGCTGCACAAAACGAAGCAGTGCAGGAGGCGATGCAGCAGTCCGCTGCGGACCCTGAAGCACAACTTCGCATTGAGGTTGTAGAGCGGGAAGTGCTTCAAATGGAGAAGCCGGGAGAGATTATGAATACGATGGATGAGCCTGCAGCATCTGCTCCCGCTGATGCACCAGTGGGGCTCGCTCCGGCTGAGGCGGCGCCTGTACAGGAGCCAACCGTACCTGCTTCGAATGATCCTGAGAATCTCCTCAAAGGAGCGGTTATCGAGAGGGGCGAAGGATTCAATCACCTTATCGTTGGTCTGCGAGAAGCAATTGATGCGGACTTGCCAGGACTTAAGGAAGGCTCTTCAGCAGTTATGAAGCTTATCAATGATACCGATGCGACTGTCCTCTCTGAGAAGCTCGGTGCTATTGAGGGACTTGAGAGCATGGTTATGCAGCCAGGAGACCATCTTTTCTTTGACGACAATCAGAATGTATGGTTCGAGAAGGTAACCGGAGAAGCACCGCAGCTCGTACTCGAGAATGACCCAACCGCACCGGGTGGCGTGAGGATTCATCCGTTCGAAGGAGTGGAGATGCGGGAGCCTATTCCCGCAAGCGTCGACACAGTTGTGCCGGAGGCGGAAGTACAGGCTCCGGTTTCTGAAACCATTGTGCCGCAAAACGTTATCGCTCCGGAAGATACTTCAAGACCATATCTTGAAGTGCTGGCAGAAGAGGCAGGTAATCAACCTGATGTGACTGCTTCTGCCGCTGCTGCAGAAGCACTAGCAGAAAGCCCTGTCGAGGTACCGCAACCACTCTCGGCTCCTGAAGTAGCTCCACCAGCACCTGGTTCTATTGGTCTCAATGAAGCTATTGCTCAGTTCAGTGAGCAGTCAGTTCCTCCTTCTGCTCCTGTTGAAGCTGGACAGCCTGTGATGCCAGTATCTGGAGGACTTGAAAATACTCCAGGGCCTCTCGGGTCACTTGATCCAAGTGAAGCAATTGCACAGTTTCAAAGTGAAGTTGGAGAGACGTTCACCAACTCCTACGGTGTTGAAGTCAATCCTTCCGAACCTGCTACGTATTCGTGGGACGTACCTGGTTCCGATATGAAGTACACTGTTGCGTTCGGAGGATCTCCAGACGAATACTCGGGCTGGGCTCGGGATTACGTGCTCGCACATCCAACCGAGAAGGTATATTTCTCAAATCCCGATGTACTGACTGACGCAGGCAGGCCTCGCGTTGATGCGTGGAGTATGGGCCCTAACGGAGTACCTGAAATTACCGAGGGAATGATGGATCATGTAACTGGCCGACCACTTACAGCTCCGGATTCGCGTGACTTTATTACTAAGCTTCCATAACGCGTATGACGCCAACCGAATCCCGTTACGCTCAAATCAAGGACGCACTTGGCCTCGAGCATCTCTCGGTCGAGGAGCAGGAAGAGATCCTGCTTGATCTCGACGACATGATCCAGAAGGGAACGCTCATGCGTATCGTTGAGCGTATGGACGACAAAACGAAGAGTGAGTTCATGAAGCTCGCTGAGAATGAGGCGAGCGAGGAAGAGATGGACCGTTTCCTGAGGGAGCATGTGCCCGAGGCGCAGAAGGCACTTGAGGAGACCGTCGAAGAGATTACGAATGATATACTTGCGACACGCAAGCAATAACACGTAACCTATGAATGTCACTGGCACGAGTATCGCGGTAGCCCTTGCAGTAGCAGTCACGCTCGGATTCTTCGTGCTTGGCTCCCCGTTCACTCCGCTCGGAGGAACAGCGAGCGAACCTGTGCTTGAATTTGAGCAGGCAGCATCTACAACCCTAACCACCACAGCACCCATGGATCAACCAGCAGAACTCCCGACTGAACTAACTGTCACCGACGTTGTAATCGGCTCCGGAGCCGAAGCACAGCCAGGCAAGACTGTCGCAGTCCACTACGTCGGCGCGCTTCCCGATGGAACCGTCTTTGATGCATCAGCGAATCGAGGAAAGCCAATTGTGTTCGTGCTCGGTGCTGGCAACGTTATTCGTGGCTGGGATGAGGGCCTCGTTGGTATGAAGGTAGGAGGTAAGCGTCGTCTCGTTATTCCACCTGATATGGCGTATGGAGAAAGAGGTGCTGGCGATGCGATTCCTCCGAACGCAACGCTTCTGTTTGAGGTTGAGCTCATGAGCGTTCAGTAAGGCAAGACAGAGTATATAAAACGAAGCCCCCAGAAGTTGCCTTCCGGGGGTTCGTCAGTGTTGTGGTAGAGCCTTACCAGGACTCGGGGCCGGCGGCGGGCGTGGCGCCAGCAGCCGGTGTGTAGCTCGTGGTCACGGAGGTCGTAGTGACCCCGTACCGCTCGATCCAGGTCATAAACGCCGGGCACCACTCGTCGCCGAGGATGTCGATGTAGATGTCCTGGATGACCGAGTGCTGCCGGATCTCCTGGCCGTAGTGGTGCATGTAGGCCATCCAGAGACGCATCAACCGCGCGTATTCCACACGGTCGCCCGTCGTCTGGGCTTGACCCAGTGCGACCATCAGGCCGTAGGTCGGATCGTTGCCGATCGTGAAGGCGAGAGCCGCTTGGCCGAGGCCGAGGATGGCTCGCCCGATCGACCAGTTACGCTGACGTCCGGGTTCCCGAGCCGCTTCCGCGTTCAGGGCGGCGAGCGACGTATCGAGTTCACCGCGGGTGATCTTCGTGGCGGCGATGCGGTTGCAGGACGAGATGTTGCTCGTCACCGCTTGTCGCACCGCAGCCTCGCCGAACTGGGCGATGGCCACCCGAGAGTCGATGAAGTTCGGACGTCCGAGAGCGTCGATCCCTCCCCCCAAAATGTTCGGGGGAATGCCCGGAGGCAGAGGCGCTTGCGCGGTCGCCTGAGGGGCGGCCGGCGGCGCAGCTGGTTCGGACTGGGCATAGGCTGCCGAAGCGGCCATGGTGAGCGCGAAGGTGACCCCCGCGCCGAGATACTTCTTGGTCATGGGAATCTCCCGTTCTACTGCTCTGGATGGAAAAAGCTCCAATCCAGTAAGGCCCAAACACTGACGTGTAAAAGGACCTCTAGGAACAGTGTATACCGTATCTATAGATATTGTCAAGCCCTTAGGTAAGCCCTCATTTCTTGCGGAATGAGTCCCTGGGCCGTACGGTAAGAAGCATATATGCGGCCCATACACTTCAAGACCGATAGTAAAGAAGGACGAGCACGTGCAGGCGTGCTCGAAACTACTCACGGCACCATTCAGACGCCTGCGTTTGTTCCTGTAGGGACCAAGGCTGGAGTGAAGGGTGTGCTCCCTGAACAGCTCAAGGGTCTCGGTGCTCAGGTCGTGCTCGCGAATACGTATCATCTCTATCTCCAGCCGGGAGAAGAGATAGTTAAAGAGGCGGGCGGACTCAGTACGTTCATGGGCTTCGACGGGCCGACCATGACCGACTCGGGAGGGTTCCAAGTCTTCTCGCTCGGCGCGGCCTTCGGGCGCACGATAACGAAGATCGCAAAGGGCGAAGAGAACACGACGACTCAGAACGTCGCGATCTTTGACGAGGACGTGCAGAGCCAGCATGGGCAGCTCGCCGTTATCGACGACCAGGGAGTTACGTTCACCTCGCACCTCGACGGTTCTCTGCATCGCTTTACGCCCGAGCGCTCCATAGAGATACAGCATGCTCTTGGAGCAGATATGTTCTTTGCGTTCGACGAATGTACTTCGCCTACGGAGCCCTATGCGTACCAGAAAGAGGCTATGGACCGGACGCATCGCTGGGCCGAGCGTTCGCTTCGAGCGCACCGACAGAATATCGAAGCTAACCGGACGCAAGGAATCTTCGGCATCGTCCAGGGAGGAAGGTTCGAGGATTTGCGCGAAGAGTCTGCTAAAGAGATTGCTTCCATGGACTTCGACGGCTTCGGTATCGGAGGCTCATTTAGCAAGGAGGACATGATGGGGGCAGTCCAGGCTGCGGTTAAACATCTGCCGGAAGAGAAGCCGCGGCACTTCCTTGGTATCGGAGAGCCGGGAGACTTGCTCCTTGGTATCAGCGAGGGGATGGATACGTTTGATTGTGTGGCTGCAACACGTCATGGCCGGCACGGCACTATCTATACAAGAAGGGGACCTGTGCACCTGAAAGCAGAGAAGCATCGAACGGAGTTTACGCCGCTTGATCCTGAGACCATTATTATAGGGACCGAGAGCTTTACGCGTGCATACCTGTCGCATCTTCTTCGTTCCGGAGAGATACTCGGACAGGTTATAGCCTCGATTCACAATCTTGGCTTTATCATAAAGCTTGTGGACGATGCTCGAGAGGCGATTAGAGAGGGAAGATTTGAGCAGTACAGGCAAGATTTTGTTTCGGCATATTACAGCTAGGCTTAAGAGGAGCCTTCTTCATTAATTCACTCAGCGCGGGTACACTGGCCCTACATGGCAACGTTCAAGCTCCACTCACCATTCCCGCCGGCAGGCGATCAACCGACGGCTATCAAGAAGCTCACCGAAGGCATTGAGCAGGGCATGCATCATCAGACCCTGCTTGGCGTTACGGGCTCCGGCAAGACTTTCACGATAGCGAACGTTATCCAGAACGTAGGGAAGCCGACGCTGGTTATGGCGCATAACAAGACCCTGGCTGCGCAGCTCGCACAGGAATACCGGGAGTTCTTTCCAGAGAACGCCGTCCACTACTTCGTTTCCTACTACGACTACTACCAGCCTGAGGCGTATATCGCGCACTCGGATACCTATATAGAGAAGGAGGCGCAGATCAATGCGGAGATCGATCGGCTCCGTCACGCAGCGACGCAGGCACTGCTGACAAGGAAGGACGTCATTATCGTAGCTTCCGTATCAGCCATCTATGGCCTCGGCTCTCCTGAGGCCTATGAAAAGAAGCATGTGAAGCTCGTTGTAGGCGGGGAGGAGAATCGAGCAGCACTTATTCGCAAACTCGTCGGCATCTATTTCGAACGTACGAACGCAGACCTTGAACCGGGAAAGCTGCGAGCCGTAGGGAACTCAATAGAGCTAATGCCCACCAACGAGCGGGTGGTATACCGCATACGATTTGATGGAGATACGGTTACGCGCATCGAATGCCTCGATCCAGTATCGCGCGCGCTTACGGGGGAGCCTGATTCCCTGTTCGTATTCCCTGCTAAACACTTTGTTACTGACGAGAAAGACCGCCTACGTGCTATAGCGGATATCCAGGTGGAGCTCGATGAGCGCTTGGCTCAGTTAAAGCGCGAGGAGAAAGTGCTCGAGCATGAGCGCTTGAAGCGCCGCACGCTCCATGATCTCGCGCTCATTCGTGAGATTGGGTACACCACCGGCATCGAGAACTACTCAAGGCACTTCGACGGGCGCTCCGCAGGAGAGCCTGCGCACACGCTCCTCTCTTATTTCCCACACAAGAAAGATGGCAGCCCTGATTTCCTCACCGTTATCGACGAGTCGCATGTAACCGTGACGCAGATCGGCGGCATGTATGCCGGAGACCGGTCCAGAAAGGACGTGCTTGTGGAGCACGGGTTCCGGCTCCCGTCGGCAAGGGACAACCGTCCACTTCGCTTCGAGGAGTTTGAGGAGCGCGTCGGACAGGTTATCTATACGTCGGCGACTCCAGGCAAGTACGAGAAAGAGAAGTCCGTGCCGCCCGATGGCCAGGTGGCGGAGCAGATTATCCGACCGACCGGGCTCATCGACCCTGAGCTTATCGTCCGGCCTATCGTTGAGAGCGACGGACACCGGGGCCAGATTGCTGATTTCATAGACGAGGCGGATATTGTCATCAAGCGCGGAGGACGCGCGCTCGCGACTACCCTCACCAAGCAGATGGCTGAAGACCTTGCTGAGTTCCTTCGCGAGCGCGGGATCAAAGCCGAGTACCTCCATTCGGACGTGAAGACCATCGACCGCATTGAGATCCTCACGGAGTTCAGACGGGGAACCTTCGACATACTCGTAGGCGTTAACCTCCTGCGTGAGGGACTCGACCTGCCTGAGGTGGAGCTCGTGGGCATCCTTGATGCTGACAAGGAAGGCTTCCTCAGGTCAGATACGTCGCTCATCCAGACCATCGGTCGTGCGGCCCGCAACGTGCTCGGGCGCGTGATTCTGTATGCTGACGTCATGACCGGGTCCATGGAGCGTGCTATCGGAGAAACAGAGCGCAGGCGCACCATACAGCTCGCCCATAACGAGAAGCACGGCATCACGCCTGCAACTATCAAGAAGGAGATTCGCGACATCGCAGCCTCAATGCGTACCGAGCACCAGAAGACCGTCGCAAGCCTTCTTGAGCTCGATCGCAAGCTCTATGCAGAGGATCCGACGGCCTTCCTTAAGGACAAGCGGTCTCAGATGGCAGACGCCGTAGAGGCGCTCGATTTTGAAACCGCCGCGATACTCCGCGACGAGATCTATACGCTCGAAGGCAAGGAAGTACCCAAGAAGAAGGCTCCGGCAGCCCGCACGCGTAAGCGCTAGCGTGCTAATATTTTCGT
>CAZNDC010000011.1:12037-13745 GCA_964571755.1 uncultured Candidatus Saccharibacteria bacterium | reverse complement strand
CTCATCGCCCATAATTCGACCGACGGTACCGCAGAGATTGCTCGCAGTTTCCCGGTACGCGTCGTTGAGTACGCGGGGCCAGCAGGTTCAGTGTATGCACGTATCAAAGGCTTCGAGGAAGTTACGGGTGACATCGTACTGTGCATCGATGGTGACGCGCACGCGGCGAAGAACTGGGTTGAAGTCCTTACGGCACTCCTCGCAAAGCCCGGCATGGTCATGGTGGGCTCGTGGATCAAGATGTCCGGAGCAATCTACTCGTATCTAGGAGGATACCGTTGGTACTTCTTCTGCAATTCGAGAGGATTCAATGCTACGGACTGGATGTGGGGGGCGAGCTTCGGGCTGTGGGTACGCGATCGAGAACACATCATATCCGCGCTTAAGGAAGGCGCAGCTTTATCTGAGAAGCTAAAGTTGCCCTCAAACCCCGACGACTACTGGCTCGCGCTCTTCATGAGCAAGTATGGAAATCTCGAGGTTACAAATAAGACGTGGGTCGATGCGTATGCGAAAGAGACGTCTGTCATCCAGTGGCTCGCGCGCAGTTTCAGTGCTAACTTTTTGGTCAGAAAGCCCATTCGCGCTTTTATTGAAAGAGGCGGGATACCAGGCGTGCAAGTCCCGTAACTCACTTCTCGCACCTAACGCTACGTCTTTCGAGATGCGCTGGTGGTATCATTCCTCTATCTATGGCGCGCACCGTCTTCTACGAGTGGGAGGGTTCTGAATACGTCTTCGAACAGAAGGGTGCTGATTGGTACTGGGCGCTTGGCATCATCGCCGTTGCAGGAATGGTAGCGAGCATTCTGTTTGGGAATGTCATTCTCGCGCTTCTTATCGCTGCTGCGGCAGCAGCACTCGCGCTTTCAACGGCAAAGCATCCACGAGACCACATCTTCCGCATCACGGACGAGGGCGTGATGATTGACGACAACCTGTACGAGTACGATCACATACTCTCGTTCTCCGTCCTTGAGTACATCGACCCTTCCCTGCCGCCTGCACTCTCTATTAAGACGCATCGCATCCTCGCACCCCACCTCGTCATCCCTATCGTCGGCCCTGATCCGCTCGAGCTCTACGACTTTCTCGCTGAGCACCTCGAGGAAGGCAAGCATGACGAGTCAGTAGTCGACCGCATCATCGAGCTCTTCAGGCTCTAGTTCGGTTGCGCGCGGGGCTTGGGGACGGTAGAGTCGAGGAACGCTCCCGTCGTTCAATGGATAGGACGCAACCTTGCGGAGGTTGTAATGTTGGTTCGATTCCAACCGGGAGCACCTATGGCAGACGAGTACGCCCATAACATCGTTAAGGAATACGAGTTTTGGACGGTCTATGTGCATGAGGACCAGGGCTTCCTTGGTCGCTGCGTAGTCTGGTGCAAGCGCGAGGACGCGCTTGATCTTGCGCTGGCTACCCCGCAGGAGCAGCAAGAGCTGTTTCAGGTGCTGCGCGAGCTGCGTTCGGCGGTTGGCAAGGAATTCGGTGCAACCTGGTTCAACTATTCCTTCCTCGGGAACGTCGACCGACACCTCCACGGACACTTCTTCCCCCGCTATCAGCAACCGGTTGAGTTCGCCGGCATCCGCTTCGAGGATCTGGATTACAACACCAATCCTTCAAAGACTGGCACGACGAATATCGTCTCTGACGAGGTGCGTACCGCTATTAGAGACCGGTTACGCGAAGTGCTATAGTCCGCCAC
>CAZNDC010000011.1:2163-11937 GCA_964571755.1 uncultured Candidatus Saccharibacteria bacterium | reverse complement strand
ACGAGGTGCGTACCGCTATTAGAGACCGGTTACGCGAAGTGCTATAGTCCGCCACGACGCTCCTGTCGTTCAATGGATAGGATATCTCCCTCCGAAGGAGACGATGCAGGTTCGATTCCTGCCAGGAGCACTATCTAATTACAGTGCATCTAAAGAAAAAGAGACGCGTGTCGTCTCTTCAAGTAGAAGTCACTATGCTCTTAAATATCTCAAAGCTGCGTAGAGCTCCTCTTAGTGCACCATGTGGTTTTGGTTCATCAGGAATCCCAAACCGGTGTGCCAAAGATCTTGAATCAAAATCTTTGAAATTTGAACCGCGGAGACGTCCGTAGGCAACGGAAGATAGGTCCAAGGGACAAAAATGCATTCTGTTCCAGAGCTGGTGGTTACTGACAGCTGCTCGAATAAAGCCCAAGTCAACAAGAACGTTGTCCGACACGAAGATCGCGTTTACCGTCCTGTTCAAATAACCAGCGAGGGCATACTCAATGTGTGGCGCTTCCCTCCATTCCTCTTCATTGTACCCGTTGATCTTGAGCGACTCAGGATCGGCGGTTTCTAGATGAAGCGGTTTTGCCTTTGTCTCGAACGTGTCCAGAACTTCTAACGTTTGTGGCTGAACAAGAACGAGCCCCACATCGATAATTTCATGCCGTGCAACATCAAGGCCGGTCAGCTCTACGTCTGTAATGGCGAGAGGCCGGTCAGTATCGACGATCTTCATAGGAGCCTCCTGTGAGCTGCGCTCTAATATGAGCCTACCCTTATAGTACATACTGTCAAACAAAAGACCCGGCGCAAGCGCCGGGTCTTTTGTTTGATTGCTTACGCTTTCGCGCGTCCAATCGCTTTCGCGAGACGGGACTTCTTGCGGGATGCGGCGTTCTTCTTGATAACGCCACCCTTAGCAGCCTTATCAATTGCCTTGTATGCCGCGGCAAGGGACTTCTCAGCCTCCTTCACGTCAGTTGCGATAGCCTTCTTCACGACCTTCGTGGTCTCAGTGAGGGCGCGCTTGCGGCGCACGTTGAATACGTGCTTTTTGAGGGATGCGCGGTGCGCTTTCTTTGCGTTCTTCGTGATTGCCATAGTAGACCGGATAGTACGGCATCCAGAGGATATACGCAAGAAATGCTACGATACGGGCATGATTAGGGAGATTCGCGGGACGATTCTAGCGACCGAGATCGGAAGCGTGGTTATCGACGTATCCGGCTTCGGCATAGAGGTTCATTTAGCCTCTACCGAGAGTCTCCTCGAGGGGGCCGCGGTCTCCTTCAAGACCTATATGTGCTTCAAACAGGACGGGGTTGAGCTTTATGGCTTCCGTGACGAGGCTGAACGTCGCTTCTTCGAGCTTCTTCTCTCGGTTTCTGGTGTAGGTCCTAAGACCGCGCTCTCAATTCTCCGCCGTGGCACGCGTGAGTCACTCGAAGGAGCCATTGCCTCACGCGACATTACGTACCTCACACGCGTAATCGGTCTCGGAAAGAAGGTAGCTGAGAAGCTCGCCGTAGAGCTCTCCGAAAAGCTTAAGGGGACCGGGGCAGCCCCTGACGATAACGATGCTGAGATTTTTGACACACTGGTAGCACTTGGGTACACGGAGCGCGAAGCACGTGTGGCACTCGGCGCGATACCGAACAATATCCTCGGCAAGGATGCGCGCCTCAAGGCAGCGCTCTCCTCATCCCGCTAGCATATGGGCGCACTCAAGCGATTGATCGAGTCTCTCCTGCCCCGCACGGTCTACCGCGTGCTGCTTGCGCCCTATCATCTAGCATGGACGCTCGCGCTCGCGTTCTTTTATAGGTTCCCTGCGAGAAAGCTCACCGTTATCGCCGTAACAGGCACTAAGGGAAAATCATCTGTCGCTGAGATGCTCGCAAGCTGCCTCACCGAAGCCGGTCACAAAGTAGCAACATCAAGTACCATCCATTTTCGTATCGGAGAAGAAACGCGTCCGAACATGTTCAAGATGACGCTTCCTGGACGAGGATTTATCCAGAAATTCCTCGCTGAGGCGGTGCGCAAAGGGGCAACGCACGCAGTTATCGAAGTAACGAGCGAGGCGGCGCTCCAGTATCGACACCTACTTCTTTCGCTCGACGCCCTTGTATTCACGAACCTCGAGCGCGAACATATCGAGTCGCACGGGAGCATGGAGCAGTATTTCAATGCGAAGTTCCGTATAGGAACCGCACTCGCACACTCCCCTAAACGCCCGCGCGCGATTGTTGCGAACGAAGAGAGTGGCTATGGAAAACGATTCCTCACACTCCCTGTTGAGGCTGCGATACCGTTCTCGCTTGAAGAAGCGAAAGAGAAGACACTCGCCGACGATCATGTCGTGTTCACGCTCGACGGTGTGCGCTTCACGCTCCCCCACCCAGGAACCTTCAGCATTATGAACGCGCTCGCAGCGCTTAAGACTGCGCGATTCTTTAATGTGCCGCTCGAAACATCATCAGCTGCCCTCGCGAAGCTGGCTCGCATCCCAGGAAGAGCCGAGCGCATCGAAGCTGGGCAGGATTTCTTTGCCGTTGTTGATTATGCGCACACTCCCGATTCTCTGCGCGCCTTGTATGAGGCCTATGAAGGGCGACGCCTAATATGCGTACTCGGGAATACTGGCGGCGGACGCGACACGTGGAAACGCCCCGAGATGGGCAAGATTGCCGAGCAGTACTGCTCAAGCGTCATCCTCACCAACGAGGATCCGTATGACGAAGACCCTAGAAAGATCGTAGACGAAATGGCGTCCGGTATGAATGCGAAACCGACGCTTATCATGGACCGACGGGCGGCTATCGCGCATGCGCTCTCGCTCGCTCGCTCGGGTGACGCCGTGCTCGTGACTGGCAAGGGTACTGACCCCTATCTCATGGAAGCAGACGGGACGAAGACACCGTGGAGCGATGCGCAGGTCATGCGTGAAGAGCTGGAGAAACTAAAAAGCTAGCTGCTACTATAGAGACAATGCGAAGCGATGTACTCTTCTTCTTCGGTGTTATCGCCTTCTTCTTCATACTCTGGTACTCCTCAGGCGGACCGACAAAGCCGATATCCTTCGCGGGCCCTTATATCAGTCCCATAACGGACGTAGACAGCGTATCGGAAGGATACGGTGACGGTACTGCGTACTCACCTTCCGGAAGCGGGAGCATCTGGGCCGATATCATGAACCTACAGGGAGGAGTCGCCTCGCTGCAGCGCAAGAGTTCTGATATCCGCGCCTTCGGTGAGGAGTCGCCGAAGCGCGGGTCAGTAGTAGTGAGTGGATTCGGGGGCGTGGGTGCTACCGATCCTGAGGAGGAGTACGTATCGATCAGGAATGCGAGTTCCGAGGACGTAGACATAACGGGCTGGCGCATCGTTTCGGGAGCTTCGGGCAAGGGAGGACGCATACCGCAAGGCGCGAGCCTTCCGCGGCCAGGACGTGTGAACGACACCGACCGCATCATTCTTGCGCCGGGAGACGAGGTAACCATCGTCACAGGAGAGTCGCCGATTGGCATCTCATTCCGAGAAAACCTCTGCAGTGGATACTTTATCCACCGTCAGGACTTCACTCCCGCCCTTCAAACCATGTGCCCGTCCGCATACGAAGAGTTCGACCGCTTCTATGAGGCGAACGAACTACGAGACGACACCTGCTATGCCCTCGTGCAGAGCACGCCAGCTTGCACAACACCGGAAGAAAACGGGCGCCTCTCAGGAGCGTGCCTCTCTCTGATAGACGACCACCTCACGTACAGCGGATGTGTCGCGACACATCAGTATGATTGGAACTTCAGAGTCGCGTCGTGGCGAGTCTATCTCGAGCTCGACAAGCAACTCTGGAAGCCGTCGCGTGATGCGGTAAAAATCATAGATGAGAACGGTCTGACCGTAGACCTCGCTACGTATTAGCGGTATAACGTCCCCATCCGCCTATAGCTCAGTCGGTAGAGCAGCTCCCTTTTAAGGAGACGGTCCCTGGTTCGAGCCCAGGTAGGCGGACATGAAAGACACCTTGGATCCGGAAATCCTTACGTACATCGCGTCTCAGCGAGTATGCGTAGTCGCACTCGAATTACCCGACGGGTCCCCGCACGCCGCAACGGTGCACTTCGCTCACAAGGATGAGCCGTTCGCGTGTATCGTCCAGACAAGTCCCAACAGCCGCAAGGGCGAAGCGTTCGTGAACAGAGACACGGTCCGCGCATCGTTAGTGGTTGGCCTCGAAGAAGCTGGTGGCAAAGAAAAGACATTCCAGATGGACGGCATTGCGCGCATCATGGAATCAGGAGAGGACTTCGGACAGATCTACCTGGATAAATTCCCGAGGAAGGATGAGAAGTACTTCACGGACGTGTTTCTTATCATTAGGCCGACGTGGTGGCGCTTTACTGATTGGTCGAGACCCGAGGGAAAGACGATTGTCTCTTCAGACGGTACGGTGTCCGTCGGAGGAAAGCTTGTTGGAGGCTAGAGTGAGAGCGCGAATCGTTCGAGCGCTTCCGAGAGCGGGAGATCTCCGGACCGCGCATCAGACACAAGCGCGATGAGCGAGACCGATAGCGTGCGTGCACCTTCCTTCCCCCACTTCGGACTCCCCTTCTGCATCATGTCCCGCGCCTTCCAGTGAAGGAGACCGTGAAGCGATTCCGCCACATCGCCTGAGCGTTCGGCTTTCTTAAGCTCTTTCCAGAGCGCAGGCCCATCCTTCGCACCAAGTGCGTTAACGAGCGTACTATTAAATCCCCGTTCGCGCGCAGCAGCCCCATCCTCCTTAAACACTTTCGCCGCTAGGGCTTCAATCTTCTTCGCGCGCGCGGGCAGGAGCTTCGGAGCGAGTATTCCAACAGGGTTCTCTGACGCAGCGAGGCGGTCGAGCGCAGCGAGCACGATGTCTGCAGTGTCCAGATCGACGAACGGATCGTCTAAGAGCACGAGCGACTTCGAGAAGAAGAGTCCCTGTGCACTTATAGCGTTGTTGAGTGCCTCTTCTGTCACCTCTTTCCCTTGAAGCCTGATATATGCGGCGTCCGGCGCCTTGGCTCGCGCAGCTGCGATCCACGCGAACGCCTTGGCACGCACCCTCCCCGTATCTGAGCCGTGAAAGAGATAAATCATAGCGGCTGCATGTCTCCCCAGTTCGGTCCCGACTTCGCTTCTGCAATGATTGGCACGCCGTTGGTCTTATCGATGTCGAGCGCCTGTTCCATCACATCTTCTATCTTCTTCGCGAGCTCCGTTACGCGCTCATTCCGTATTTCGAAGACGAGCTCGTCATGTACCTGAAGGAGGAGATGCGCGTCCTCGCGCGCGCCTGCCTCTCTCAGCATCGCGTCGATGCGGACCATCGCAAGCTTTATCACGTCGGCCTGCGTCCCTTGGATCGGTGCGTTTATAGCCATGCGCTCCGCCTGAGCACGGACGTATGGGAGCGGCGATTTCATCTCCGGGAACTGGCGACGGCGTCCGAACAATGTCTCGGTATACCCGTGCTTACGCGCAAATCCCTTCGTTGACTCAAGGTACTGAGCAAGCGTCTCGAACGTTTCGAAATAGTCGTCATAGAACGTGTGCGCTTCGGCTGCTGACGTGCCGAGCTGCGCCTTGAGCGCGTTCACGCCCATACCGTAAAGAATGCCGAAGTTGATGATCTTCGCCCTGCGACGCATCTCATGGTCCACGTTCTCAGGCTCGACGCCGAACACCGCAGCAGCGACTTCGCGGTGTACGTCGCGTCCGCTCTTGAAGATGTCGCAGAGCTTCTCGTCTTTCGAGAGAATAGCCGCGATACGAAGCTCAACCTGCGAATAGTCGAGACCAACGAGCGTGTATCCGTCACGTGGAATAAACGCGTGGCGAATCGCGCGTCCGCGCTCTGCGCGTATCGGTATGTTCTGCAGGTTAGGGCTCTGGCTTGCCATGCGCCCGGTTGTGGTACCGGTCTGCAGGAACTGTGCGTGCAGGCGCCCATCAGTATCAAGAAGAGGCGGTATCGCCTCGATATAGGTCGAGAGGAGCTTCTGAAGCCCGCGATACTTGAGGACCTCGCCTATGATCGGGTGGAGGTCGCGCAGTTTCTCGAGCTCCGATTCGCGCGTGGAGCGCTGCCCGGTCGCGGTCTTCTTCTGCCCTTTCGCCGCGAGTCCGAGTTCGTCGAATAGTACGTCGCCGAGCTGCTTCGGCGAACTTATATTGAACTCGTGCCCCGCTGCTTCATAGATAGACTTCTCAATCGATTCGAGGTCCGCTCGGTATTCTTTCCGAAGCGCTTCAAGCACCGAGGTGTCCACCCGCACACCGCACTCCTCCATGCCACGCAGTATCGGAATGAGTGGCTTCTCGATCGTGTCATAGAGCTCTTTCAGCCGACCGGTCTCTGCGAGCTTCGCTTCAAGCGCGACATAGGCCGCATCGAAATCCCGGGTCTTCGTATACGAAAGCAGATCATCAAGCGTCGCATTCGTGAACTCGGACGACAGAAGCCATAGCATTACTCCTGCTTCATTCATGTGCTCTGCGGGGACCTCTTCTTCTGGCTCCTCTGATTCTGTATCCGTCTCTTCGGACGCATCCTCTCCTCCAAGGAGCGTGCGGGCACGGCTGCGTAGCGAACGGAAGCCGAGTTCGTCAAAGAGCGCGAGAAGCTTCGGGAGCGATATAGTGTCGAGCCATTCTTTCTCCGGCATCTGGAATGCGATTGGCGCGTCGGTACGTATCGTCGCGAGCATCTTCGAGAAGATCGCATCCTCTTCGTGCTCTTTGAGGAGGTTCACGATGCGCGGCTTGATACCAGCCGCGAGCACAGCAGCCTCGTCTTTCTTGATAGCCTTGTAGAGCTTCTCGATGGTACCGAACTTTTGGACGAGGTCGGTGCCGGTCTTCTCACCGATGCCAGGCACGCCCACGATGTTGTCCGAAGGGTCCCCGCGAAGCCCTTTCCAGTCTGGGATGAGCTCGGGCGTAAATCCATACCGATCGATCACAGCCTTCTCATCGTAAAGGATTGTATCGTTGAGGCCTTTCTTGAGGGTATAGACCTGCACCTTCTTCTTGTCGATAAGCTGCATGGTGTCCATGTCGCCCGACGCGATGATGATCTCGACGCTCGAATCGTCCTTGAGTAGCTCGACGATTGTGCCGAGGATATCGTCAGCCTCGAACCCTTCCCGCTCATAGATAGGTACCGAAAACGCCTCGAATACGCGGCGTGAGGTGGTGAGTTGTGCGATGAGTGCATCATCGGTCTTCGTCCGAGTACCCTTGTACGCAGCGTAGGCTTCGTGCCTCACGGTCGGCTTGGGTAAATCGTAACAACCAATTAGGTAGTCGGGCTTGAGATCGGTCGCGATCCGGAGCAGCATTGATGAGAGCCCGTACAGCGCGCCGGTCGGGGCACCGTCGGGACCCGTGAACTCCGGCAGCGCGTGGTACGCGCGATGAATAATCGCGTGCGTATCAAGAAGCACGAGACGAGTCTTCTTCGATGGGATTTTCTTAGGCATATGTTAGGGAGCGGCTCCCGTCCGACAGCACTTCGAGTCTGATAGCGACATCTGCGACCGGGAGTCCGTCTGCAACAATCTCGGGCCATTCAAGCGCAACAAGGTTCTCAGAGTCCTGCATGAGCTCGTTGAATGAGATGCTGCGCAGGTCTTCGCCATCCTTGAGCCGGTACGCATCGATATGGATGAGGCGTGCGAACGGCATGCCTAGAAGCTCGTACCGCTTTGCGAGAACGAATGTAGGGCTCGTGACGTGGTCCATCACGCCGAGCGCTGTAGCTGCTGCCTGCACGAAGGCAGTCTTGCCAGCTCCGAGCTCTCCAGAGAGCGTTATGAGGGTCGCGCGCTCCTCCTTCGGAGTGAGGTTTGAGACGAGGCGTGCCGCCTCCTTGCCCAGGTCTTCGATGTTCTGGAGGTTCTTTTGCAAGGGTTCCATAGGGGAATTGTACCAAGCAGCATAGAAACACGCTCTTAAGCGCGCTATCATAGCGCTATGCCTGCACATTTTGATACCGACGCCGAGAACGCAAAGCTCGCGAACATGCGCGAGCGTGAGGAAGAGGATCTCGCCCACGTACTCTCCGAGAAGTATGGCCTCGCGTACACCGATCTCTCCATAATCGCCGTGAACGTTGACGCGCTCCGCCTCATCCCTGAGAAGGAAGCCCGAGAGGCTGAGGTAGTTGCGTTCCAGAAGACCGGCAAGCACCTCTCCATC
This sequence comes from uncultured Candidatus Saccharibacteria bacterium, assembly GCA_964571755.1. GTDB lineage: Bacteria > Patescibacteriota > Minisyncoccia > Phycocordibacterales > Phycocordibacteraceae > C7867-001. The sequence continues at coordinate 3,717 of CAZNDC010000011.1, read as the reverse complement.
GCCATTCGCAATCCAAGCAACATAACGCTGGCTCAAGTCGAGCATGCACTTGAAGCACAGGGATTCATACTGACTCGCTATCTTGTATCAAAGAAAAGTCTCGACCTCGCCTTCACCCGTTACCAGGATCTGTCCTTCGCTGCCGAGAGCAAGGCAGGCGTGTTCGATGTCCGCGGGGACGAGCTCGCGCGCATGCGTGCAGAGATAACAAGCCTGTCGGGCTTGCGCGACCATCTCGACGGCACGCTCAAAGAGAAGCAGCGCGCGCAAGTGTCCCAAGTACTCGAGGACATCATTGCCGCCGCACTCTCTATGCGCGCTTCGGATATTCATATCGAGCCTGAGGAGGTGGGAGTACGGCTGCGCCTGCGCCTCGACGGCCAGCTCGTTGATGCCTACACCTTCGACGCGCATGCATATCAGCTCATTGCCTCGCGTATCAAGCTCCTCTCAGGCCTCAAACTCAACATCCACGACCGCGCGCAGGACGGCCGCTTCACCGTGCCCGTCGGGGATTCAGAAGTAGACATCCGTACCTCGCTCATTCCGGGTGCGTACGGCGAATCGTTCGTAATGCGTATTCTCGACCCTTCGATTCTCGGCGTATCCTTCGAAAAGCTCGGGATTCATCCGAAGCTGCTCGAACGCCTTACGAAGGAAATATCCCGCCCGACCGGCATGCTGCTCACGACCGGCCCGACCGGCTCCGGAAAAACGACCGCGCTCTATGCATTCCTTCGACATATCCATACACCTGAGATAAAGATCGTGACGATTGAGGATCCGATCGAGTACCACCTCCCCGGAATCGTGCAGACCCAAACTGATGGGAAACAGTACACGTTCGCCTCGGGCCTGCGCTCGGTGCTCCGTCAGGATCCGGACGTAATTATGGTCGGCGAGATTCGCGATGCTGAAGTAGCGGAGGTCGCGGTGCAGGCCGCGCTCACCGGACACTTCGTGTTCTCAACACTTCACACAAACAATGCCGCTGGTACCTTCCCCCGCCTGGTAGACCTCGGCATCGACCCAAAAACCTTTGCCTCAGCAGTCTCAGTCGCGATGGCCCAACGACTCGTGCGCACACTCGACCCAGAAGCAAGGAAGCAGATGCCGGCCACTGACGAACAGAAGAAGACTATGGAAAAGATACTCTCGACGGTTGAGGACAAGAGTCTTCTTCCCGCGTCCCTCGATACAATCTGGGCCCCGGACCCGAAGAGCGAGGATCAGACCGGGTACAAGGGACGTGTCGGTGTGCACGAAGCTATATTCATGGACGAGGAGCTCGGAAATTTCCTGCGAGACAATCCGAGCGAAGGCGACATCGCGAAATCAGTGCGCCGCCAAGGCTACCTCACCATGGCTCAAGAAGGCGTCCTCAAGGCAATCGAAGGCGTGACGTCCTTAGACGAGGTGTTTAAGGTTGTTGATATTCCACGAGACTAACGCAAAACGCACGCCGTAGCGTGCGTTTGTTTCTGCGTATTCTCGCGCGATCCTGCGCAGAACCCTCCAGGCACTCCTTCGCGGGAGGGAAGGTGAACGAGTCGC
>CAZNDC010000011.1:0-2153 GCA_964571755.1 uncultured Candidatus Saccharibacteria bacterium | reverse complement strand
CTGGGCGCCCGCCCGGTGGCCACGCAGCGGATCTTCAGCCAGGGCGACTTCCAGCAGACCGAGAACAAGCTCGGAACCAGAAGATCCTTGGGGAAACGCCCTGAAGCCGTCAAGCCTTGCCTAGAGGGTTCTATGCGGGATGTAAAGAGAATTCGGCCCTTATTAAGGAGCCGATATGATAGAATGGTAGCATAGTGCAACTTTATGTCAAGTCCCACCGACATACCCCGCCTTCGTGACCAGGCGCTCGACGCAGCGCTGCGGCCTTCTGTCTGGGACGACTATGTCGGCCAAGGCCACGTAAAAGCCAATGTTTCCGTCGTTTTGGAGGCTGCGAAGAAGCGTGGGGACATGCCTGAGCACATCCTTTTCTATGGCCCGCCGGGTGTCGGAAAGACCACCCTCGCCCACCTCGTAGCGGCCTCGCTGGACGCTCCCCTGAAGAGCACCTCGGGCGTCGCTATCGAGCGCGCTGCGGATCTGGCCTCCATCCTCACGAACCTCGAACCCGGGACTGTCCTTTTCATAGACGAGATCCACCAGCTCTCAAATAAGGTAGAAGAGCTCCTCTACCCCGCTCTCGAATCAGGGTCCCTCGATATCGTCCTTGGGAAAGGACCGTCTGCGCGCACGGTTGAGCTCGCACTCCCTCCGTTCACCTTGGTGGGTGCCACGACCCGCGTCTCGCATCTCTCCGCGCCGCTTCGTTCCCGATTCGGCGGCGGCGTGTATCAGCTTGATTTCTATACGCATGACGACCTACGCCAGATCATTCGCCGCTCAGCGGACGTGCTCGGACTCGATGCGCCTGAAGAAGTAGTCGAGCGTGTTGCCTCCCGAAGCCGTGCAACGCCGCGCGTCGCAAACGCGCTCCTGAAGCGAGTGCGTGACTATTCGCAGGTAGAGGAACGTCCACTCTCTGCAGAAGTAGCTGATCTTGCGTGCGAGCTGTTCGGCATCGACACGCTCGGCCTTACGAAAGACGATCGCCGCTATCTCGAGACACTGCGCGACTCGTTCAAGGGTGGTCCGGCCGGTATTCGCGCACTCTCGTCCGCGCTGCATGAGGATCCCGATACTATGGAGGGTGTATACGAGCCGTATCTTTTGCGACTTGGGTTCGTAGAGCGCTCTCCGCGCGGGCGTATTCTCACGCAGAAAGGGAGAGACTATCTCGGCTCATAATTTGATACAGTAGAACCATGTCAGGACATAGCAAGTGGTCCCAGATCAAGCGCCAGAAAGGCGTGACGGACGCGGCCCGCAGTAAGGTCTTCTCTCGCTTCGCGCGCCTCATAACGATCGAATCAAAGAAAGCTGCGGGCAATCTATCCTCCCCCGGCCTTGCGAGTGCTATCGAGCGGGCGAAGGCTGCGAACATGCCTAAGGACAACATCGAGCGCGCCATCTCCAAAGGAGCAAGCAAGGATGCGGGCGATCTCGTGCAGGTCGTATACGAGTGGTACGGGCCGGGCGGCACCGCCATCATCATTGATGCGCTCACGGACAATACGAACCGCACCACGCAGGAGATCAAGCACATGATTAGCAAGAGTGGGTTTGATCTCGGCACCCCCGGCTCAGCCGCCTGGGCATTCCAGAAATCTCCGAACGGAACGTATGCACCGAACGAACCCCTCATGGACCTCTCTGAAGAAGACGAGGAGGCGCTTGGCAAGATATTCGACCAGCTCGATGAGAACGACGATGTGCAGCGCGTATTCACGAACGCGCGTGGATATGAGAACAACGACAGCGATTAGTAATGCGCATACTTGCTATTGATCCTGGATTCGATCGCATGGGCCTTGCGGTCCTCGAGGGCGACCCGTCCCGGCCCACGCATATCTGGAGCGATTGCGTCATTCCTCCTAAGGGCGCACCGGAAGAGCGCCTCGCCTATGTGCACGAAGCGGTGGCGCTAGCCATACGCGAACACGCGCCTGATCGCGTAGCGATTGAGAGCCTTTTCTGGAGCACTAACAATAAGAAGAGTGCACTCGGCGTGGCAGAAGCACGCGGCGCGGCGCTTTCCGCTGCTGCCGAGGCGGGACTCTCGGTATCGGAACACTCCCCACAGCAGGTGAAGCTTGCCGTAACGGGATACGGGAATGCGGACAAAAAAGCAGTCGCCTCCATGATTCCCCGGCTCC
>CAZNDC010000010.1:0-13916 GCA_964571755.1 uncultured Candidatus Saccharibacteria bacterium | reverse complement strand
GAAGCGAGGTGAAGTAGTTGCCGGAACCGAGACCAAAGGTTGAGGTGAAGAAGGAGGTGGAGGTGGCGTTTGCTGCCGTGAGATTTGCGAACACCGACGTACCGGTAAAGGTGGGGCTTGCTGAGAACACCAAGGAACCGGAGCCGGTCTCGTCCGTAACTGCCGTGATGAGGTTCGCGCTTGATGGTGCCGCGAGCCAGGACGCTATCCCTGCAGCAAGTCCGCTAATACCGGTCGATACAGGGAGACCGGTTGCATTCGTGAGCACAGCAGAAGACGGCGTGCCAAGTGCCGGCGTAACGAGAGTCGGACTCGTGGAAAGAACCATACTGCCGGTGCCGGTTACCGAGTTTGAAAGGGTTACCCCACCATACGTGAGCGCTCCGGAGAGTGTCGTACCATTGGTTACAGCGAGCGCGTTTGCCGAGAGTGTTGTGCCATCGAACGTCAGGTTTGACGAGTCCTGGAGCAGACCGCCAGTACCCGCATACGTAACGCGGCCACTCGTGAGATTGGTAGCGGTGAGGAATGGTGAAGAGAGTGCACCCGTTGAGGCAATCGTTGTGGTGCCCGTCTGCCCTGCTGCAAAGGTATTTGCAGAGAGCGTGCCAGCAAAGAATGCAGTCGACGAAGCATTCGTAAACGAAAGTGCGGACGGAAGTGAAAGGGTTAGCGTTCCATCCCCATCATCAGTAACTGTAATCTGGCTTGCTGTCCCTGCGATCCAACTGGTGAGTGAAGAGACTGCAGAGACTATGCCGGAGCTATTAAGCGAAAGGAGGCGAGAAGGCGTCAAAGACTGGAGCGTAGTTGCTCCAGAGACATTGAGAGCCGTAGTGGAGGCAGTGCCGAAGTAGCCGGTGCCCGATACCGTGAGTGCCGTGGAGCTTGCGTAGGGGAACGTGTTCGCACTAGTAGCGGTTGAGGTGATGGCCCCTACCGTAGAAATGGCTCCACTGTCGAGAATGGTGAAGAGGGGGCTGTTGCTGGAGTTCGTGGTCTGGAAGTTCACCCCCGTGGTAGAACCCGATCCCTTGACCGAGAGCTTTGCATACGGACTCGTTGTGCCTACACCGACATTCCCTCCCGGAGCAATGGTGAGTCGTTCACTACCGAAGGTAAAGAGACGGAGCGTGTCTTCATCAGCATTGTTTGTATCGGCGGTGATGTACGTATCCTGGTCCGCATCAATAACACCACCAAGTCCCTGCCACACGCTGTTGTCTCCATACCCTTCAAACTGATGGGTGGAGGTGTTGTACCGTACGTACCCCACATCGCCTCCTGGGCGCTGTGCTGTGGTTCCCACAGGAAGACGTAACGCATCCGTTCCGTAAATATCAAAGATAACTGAAGGCGATGTGGTACCCACACCAATTCTGCCAGACGTATCAACACGCAAACGCTCTACACCACCTGTTTCAAGAGCAAATGCCTGAGAATCGTTGGTACCAAGCGTTGCAAGCGCACCGAAGCTATTCCCTCCCTGCTGGAAGAAGCCTGAGGCGAGCGAGGTAGTTGAAACAGTAAGCGTGCCGCCGACATTCGTTAAGCCGTTGCCGAGAAGCGAGGTGAAGTAGTTGCCGGAACCGAGACCAAAGGTTGAGGTGAAGAAGGAAGTAGAGGTGGCATTAGTCGCCAAAAGCTCCTTAATGTAACCATTGCGCCAGTAGCTTGCTGCCGACCCCAAGTCATAGGTGTTGTTCGTAGACGGAATGAGGCTAGACGCGACCGAGCTGTTCACCGTAAGGAGATCAGACGCGGACGTGCCGAATGACGCATTCCGTCCTACCGCAATGTTCCCGGAGAAAGCCGATGTTGCGGTTGTCGAAGTCGCGAGCACGTAGGGACCTGCAATGTATTCGCCGCCCTCGATAATAGAGGCTTGGATGCCACCGCCGAATGTCGACGTTGCGCCATTGCTTTCGATTGAAGTCGGTCGTGTACTGCCAATAGTAATGGTTGAAGGCAGAGAGAGCGTCACTCCGCCCGTGCCGTTATCCGTAACCGTAAGCTGGTTCACCGTCCCGGCTACCCATGAAGAGAGGTTCGTCGAACTCGCGACACCACTCGCGCCGAGCGAGAGGAGCCGTGACGGCGTAGCATACGTAAGCGCCAAGGAACCCGTGGTGGTGGCATTCGTGCTGGTTGCGTTGGTTAAGGTCGCATTCGTTGCCGTGAGGTTCGCAATAATGGCCGTAGTAATGGTTGCGAGTGTTGAGGTCAGCGTATCGATAATACCGGTCGTAACGCGGCCTGCAGTAGCGAAGAAATTCGTGGATGTAGCGTTTGTTGTTGTTGAGTTAGTAGCGGCGAGGTTCGGGAAGGTGGACACCGCAGTTGTTGAGGTCGCCGTGAAGTACGGCGCCGTTACCGCGCCTAGCGATGAGAGTCCTGATACTGAGAGCGTACCGGCAGTAAGCGTGCCGCTCACGTTCGCGTCCCCGGTCACGGTGAGCGTGCCGGTCACGCTCGACGTCGCGACAGCAAGCGTACTTCCTGTGATCGAGCCGTTCGTGAACGTCGAATCCGTAATCGCTGTCCGCGTTATCCTGCCGTCAAAGAAATCACTATCATCGATCAAACTAGTACTGATCTCTCCGCTGAAAGTACTGTCGTTACCAACATTGTCGAGACTTAAGCTGATTGACCTGCTCACGCGAGAAATCTCCGAACTGCGCAAACGGGAAATCTCTGCATCGACATACGCCTTGGTTACGTCACTAAGCAATGTCGGTGTGATCTGATACACCGATTGCGTCGAGCCTCCGTACCAGACACTTGGACGTACAACGGGCCCGCCTGCAGGCACGGTGCCTGATGGACGAGGTATGACGCTGTCCTCGATTGGCACAACCGCGAGGTTTGCGTCCCCCGCAAAGAATGAGGCAATCGGACCAAAGATCCCTCCAAGAACACCGTACGCTCCGCGCGCTATTCCTGTCGCTGTAGATCGCAATGATGCTGGTATCCATCGCTCGCCGAATGCTGCTATCGGAGAAGCGGACAGGTTCTTGAACAGACCCGGCAACGCTTCGACGCTCGCCGCAGTCTGACCTGCGACTCCAAGCATCGTATTTGAGGCAAGTGATGGTGCTGAGCCAAGTGCCTGAGCAAAGCTATCCGTAGCACTGCCGAGCGTAGCTGCAAGACGCCTGGAATCGTCTACCGCACCAGCAATCATGACGTCCTGTGCCTCAAGGAGCCCCTCAACATGAGCGGTCATTGTCGTGCCCAGAGCTAGCTGTTGCCAGGTTATGTGTTCAGCAACCTCAGGCGCAGCGGCTACATACGAGTTTACGCCAGACTGATACACATCTGGAGTTGCTTCGATCACAGTTGCAACCAATCCTCCTGTAAGAGTGCCTGCCTCGAGTACGGTACCAACAACTACTCGAGGAATCTCAGGTGTCGTTCGTGCCCACGCATGCACTCCCGCTACATAAGCCGCAACGGTCGAATCAGAAGCAAGGATTATTCCTTCGCCAAGCGCAACCTGTGCAGACAAAACATCTGCTGGTGCATTTGTTCCAATGTCGCGAGTGGCTGTTGCAAGAGCCAAGGCAGCATTTCCTGTTCCGTTGATGAACGCAACGTGTGCGTCGAGAACTGAAAGTAAGCTCGAGTGCGAGAACGCGCCCACTGCGATGTATGCGCGAGCGAGCGAAGAAAGAATTATTTGCGGATGAGAAACAACATCCACAAAATCCGTTAGGAGATTTTTGAAAGCATCATCAGAATTTTTTACTGCTAGACGAGAAGGAACTAGTTGCGGCAGCGCAAATGTTTCTGCAGGCTGGAAAAAATCTTCTACGTGCGCAGGGAGCGACGCAATCGATTTATTCGCATCTGCTACACGAGTTGCGTCGAGATTATTTTCAGCATCCTGGTCGCGAACGTACACAGCCAACGATTCTTGATACTCGCTTCGCTCGGTTTCAATCTCAACTATCGAAGCAATAATCGCACTTCTGATTTCTAATGCATCGCTGAGTGCCCTTTCTCCAAGTCGAGCAAGCGAACCATTACCGGCTGCGTATGCACTCCCAGCCAAAACCAAACATGCGACGACGGTTGCCCCGGCCTGGCTAAGTAGAGCGGAAAAACGTGACGATACACGCACAGGCTTAAGTGCTGTCCGCGCGGAAAGGACCACTCGGACTACTTCCTCGCGAGCACGATCGGCAGCACGTACAGTCCGTGTCGTCGGGGCTGTCGCTTGCTGATACTCTTTTTCTCTCTCGCGAGACAAAGACTCGGCATGCTCTCGCTTTCGTTCAGTCTGAACTTGGATAAACGACTCGAGCGACTCCTGAGACACAAGCCATGTTCTTCCAACCTGTGTTCCATCAATTTTCTTCTCTCGACAAAGTCGCGAGAGGTAGTCGGCGTTGTACCCTGAAAGCTCAGAAGCCTTCTTGGTTGAAATAAGATTTTTTTCTAGGAGAGGCTTCAAGGTGCAGTAGTCGGATATCCGAATTAACTACATTTTACCTATTTATTTCGCATTCACATGCAAATTAGTGTGGATAGCGTTCAGAGTATTTTCATAAAAGTTTTCATGTCGCCTCCCACAAAGAAAAATAAAAACCCTCAAAACCAAAATAAGCTTCATGCTCTGGCAAATCATCTACTAAAACAGTTTCTATCGGAAGAAAATTGATCGCAATCTAAGATTGCGATGTACAGATCTCGCAAAGTTCTAGCTTACTTCACTAAAGCCACAGTATATATAGTCTTAATAGCGCTCAAACGAAAAAAGTAGTGTTTGTCTATGCAGTTCGGATAAAACTTTGTTTTAGTGCTGTCGCTTACACCTATATATTGGCCGTGCGAGTCTAATTAAGTCCGATTTATCGTATTTATTACCAGTTAAAGTATTTTTGCTTTCTAGAACACCTGGATCGCTCTGATTAGTTATGTTGTTAAGATACTTATATAACCTATATAAAGGTACAGCCTCTAGAACTAGAGGCTGTACCTTGTTCTGTTAGCGTGAGATTAATTAGTTCTGCTTTTCTTAGTTAAACGAGACGAGATATCCTTGTTTTATATACTGTTATCTATAGTACTTGCGCCGCTTAGGAAATCTATTATCTGTCTCTGTGCACCGAGATTAACGCTTGTTCCGCTTAGTAAGTTCTCTGCGTATCCGGTTCCGACCAACGAAACGAGACCTGCAGCCAGAGCAAGGACGATGAAGACTGCGCGGAGTACTGCCGCATTGCTTTCACTTTTCCTTCGCGCCCTTGGCTTGGCGACCTTCTTTGGTTCGCTGAGATCGACGACCGGTACATTCGTCGCTGGGACCGTCTCTCCTGATTCCCTGGCGGCGTACGACCGGTGGAGAGTCACAGGCTCCTCCTGCTCCTCTTCAGCGCTGTTATCGACCTCACGAGGCTCTTCTGGCTCGTATATACGTGATATCTGCACTTCTTCAGTTGAGACTTGATCCGTCTCCTCTGCTGCCTGCTCATTTTCAGTCGTATCCTCTTGAATTACAGGCAGGTATTCATCCTTGAAGTGGTCGTCTCCGCCAGGCAGAGCCATCTGTTGCTTGTCTTGAAACCATTCTCTCCATGCCGACTGCATATCAGCTACTGCCCTGCTCCCGAGAGGCTCGACCACTTTCTCTTGCAAGGACAACTCGGGTATTGGTACTGCCTCGAGGGCCTCGTACTGCGGTTTTTGCCACGTCTCTGTCGATCTAGGGGCCGTCTGAAGCTCTTCTACGGCCTTCACAGGGAGCACTTCCTCCTTGCCGAAGCGATGATCCTTAATGGCCGCCTCAAGCACATACCAATTTCGTCCCACGAGCTTCGCTTCAACACGCCCTTCTCGACAAAGCTGGCCAATATAATCTTTTGCATATCCAGTAATCTTGGCTGCCCGCTTCGACGAGACATAAATCTTGTCTCCAATAGTTATCTCATCCATCGGCTTATTATATATACATCTCGGCTCGGCTAAGTTTGTTTATTAACACCCTAAGATTTGCGCTTAAAATACGAAAGCCGCCCGTGAATTCGGGCGGCTTCTTAGAGTGGCGTCCTAGCTTAATTCCTTTAGCAAGAGATCCTTGAGGACAGCCGGGTTCCCTGCTCCCTTGGTTGCCTTCATCGTCTGCCCGACCAAGAACTGCAGAGAGGATTCCTTGCCCGCTCGAAACTCTTCTGCGACTCCAGCGTGTTCTTTTAGTACCCCTCTGACGGCCGCGAGTAAGGCCTCTGTATCACTGACCTGGATGAGCCCATCCGCTTCGGCTATCTCTGCGGGTTTACGATGAGTCTCGAGCATCTTCAGGAGGACGTCCTTTGCGCCTCGCGAAGATAGGTCCCCTTGCTCAATCATTCGCATGAGCTCTACGAAATCCTTAGGAGAGATCTCTTCAAACTCCTCTGCATCTGATTTTGCATACCAGCCTGCAAGATCAGAGATTGTGTAGTTTGCTGCGAGTGCGAGTAACGAACTGTTTCCTGCACACAACGCGACTATTTTATCGAAGAAGACTGATCGGGATACCGCAGCGGAAAGATACGCAGCGTCTCCTTCTTTAATCCCTAGCTCAACATATCGGGCACGTCGCTCCCACGGTAACTCTGGTAGTGCATGCTTGAGCGCAGTACTAGAAAATTCAGGGACTTCTGAGAGAACCATCTTTGGAAGATCCGGCTCTGGGAAATAACGGTAATCTGCGCTCCCTTCCTTTACACGCTGAGAGAACGTTTTCTGTCCTCCCTCATCCCATCCTCGCGTCTCCTGCACAACTGCCCCTCCCTCATCGATAAGCTTGGACTGTCGATCAATCTCGAACGCGATGGCGCGCTCAACTGAGCGGAACGAATTTAGATTTTTTATCTCAACGTATTTCTTCGCAAGTGTTCCATCCTTCGATACTGAGACATTCGCCTCGACACGCATCTCGCCTTTCTCAAGATTTGCATGGGACGCTCCGAGCGTCCTCAATAAGAGCTGCAACTCGCGCGCGAACCTGCCTGCCGTCTCAGCATCATGCATGACCGGCTCTGTCACGAGCTCCATAAGCGGCACCCCAGCTCGATTGAAGTCTACGAGGCTTACACCCTTTGCAGAGTCATGCGAGGAGCGAGCGGTGTCCTCCTCAAGATGAATTCGTGTAATCTCGACATCGCCGAGCTTGCCACCCCTAACGAGAGGGTGTTCATACTGACTGATCTGATACCCCTTCGGTATGTCCGGATAGAAATACGACTTGCGATCGAACTCAGCATAGTCTGCGAGCTTTCCTCCAAGCGCCGTGCCGACACGGAGCACGTGTCGGACTGCCTCTTTGTTTATGGTCGGGAGCGTACCTGGATGCGCGAGACAGATCGGGCACGTGTTCGCACTCGTCTGCGAGTCCTCGGGACTGTTCTGACAGGAGCAGAACATCTTCGTGCGGGTTGCGAGCTCCGCATGTATCTCAAGTCCGATGGTTGGGCGATAGGCACTCATGTCCATGATGCTATCACGCCGCCTGCGGGGCGCCAGCTAACGGCCTCCTGCGGAGAGCTCTTTTGTAAGCCGATCGGAAAGCTCCTTCACAAGACCGTCGTCCGCTATCGAGAGTGCTATGACCCCCTTCCCTGCCGCCTCCGAAAGCTTCTTTTCAAGGTCTTTTCGCTCGGAATCATCAAGAATATCTACTTTTGAAAGCACCACCAGCTCTGGTTTCTCGGCTAGACCTGGATCGAAGGCTGCTAGCTCGTCTCGTATGGCCCTATATGCTGAAACCACGTCTTCTTGCTCAGCCGAGACGAGATGTACAAGGAATCTCGTACGTTCGATGTGCTTCAGGAACCTAGAACCAAGACCTCGCCCTTCCGAGGCGCCCTCGATAAGGCCTGGAATATCGGCAAGTATGAATCCGTAAAAGTCTCCGAGGTGCGGATCGAGCGTAGTGAACGGATAGGCACCTACCTTCGATTGCGCACGGGTTAGAGCATTGAGAAGCGAGGACTTCCCTGCGTTAGGAAAGCCTATGAGCCCCGCGTCTGCGATGAGTTTGAGGCTGATATGGATATCCCCACTCTGCCCAGGTCGACCGGGCGTCGTCTGCATCGGATTCTGGTTTGTGGCACCCTTGAAGTGCGCATTCCCATATCCGCCGACACCTCCCTTCAGGAGCACGATCCTCTGCCCTTCGGACAGAATCTCGTAGGGCTCAGCGTTCCCAGAGACGGTCGCAACAGTCCCGACTGGGACCCGGATGACGACATCTTCGCCATCCTTGCCATGCCGGTCATTGCCTTCGCCGTTGCCACCATTCTCAGCCCGGAAGGACTTGGCGTACCTGTACGAGGAAAGCACGGCAAGGTCGCGCACTCCCTCGATGACGATATCGCCGCCCCGCCCCCCGTCTCCACCTGCAGGCCCAGCCCTCTCGTTGCCCTTTATATGAAGCCAACGTATAACACCCGATCCGCCCTTTCCGGCGAATGCCTGTACGTCCATCTGATCAATAAATGCCATATAGAGTCACCCTACCATACATAGGTATAGAGCCTAGCGAGAGGCGTTTGACCTAACACTAGTTCTTAGGCAGAATGCGAACGGGTGTTCTACTCATCCCGCACACCATTCTTCGAAGGGAAGAGCCATGCGAGATATCATCACCATGAAGTCCGGTGGCTCCTCAAATGCCACCGATACGCAAGTAGAGAAGGTCATCAGAATCTTCAAAGAGAATCCGAAGCGGGGGCCCCTCGTTCCCTCTGCTATGGGCAAGGACCCGAATCGGCCCGACAGTAGGAAGGCCACCGACCGTCTCATCGAGATCGCGAGCGGCATAAATGTGGACGGAAATATCCAATCTCTCCTCGATGACCACATCAGGCTCGTTCGAAAGCTCGGACTTCCACCCTTTGTTGAAGCGCTGATACATGACACGCTCACTCGCGATATTCGGAACCGGCTCGGCCTACCAACTCACCGCGACTACATCAAGACCCGTGGCGAGTCCCTCATGGCCGCGATCTACGGGTCAGCGCTCGGAGTCCCTGTCCATTCGGCAGAGCACACCTTCTTCTTCCGGGAAGACGGGACGTGTGACGCAGAGCGGACCATGGCCGCGATCCGGCACTGTGTCGGCTCGCAGCATCGTTGCGTTATCGAAGGATTCTCCGGAGTCTCTCCTGACGGCTCGGTGAGAGCATTCCCCCGCGGGGGAAGCGACACCAGCGGATCATGGGTGGCTGCAAGCCTCGGCGCCAGCCTCTACGAGAACTGGACCGACACTCCGGGTATTTGTACGGCGGATCCTCGCATCGTCGGAAATCGGGGCGTGCCTCTCAGGTATGTCCCGCAGATGACGTTCCCGCAGCTCTTCGAGTTTGCGGGACGAGGTGCGGACGTATTCCAGCAGGACGCGGTTGAACCGGTGCGTAATGCCGGCATTCCGATTCATGTCAGGAACACCAACGCGCCGCAGGAGCTCGGAACGCGCATCGTGCCGGCGACGTCTGCCATGACTGGCATCCCGACAATCGTCGGGATCGGGGGCGAACGGGACTTCACGGTCCTCAAGCTCGCGACGCCACGGATGAATGACGACCCGCTCTTCACAAGTCATCTCGTGCAAGCGCTCGTCGCGAACGGGGTCAGCCTCGACCACATCATGACCGGCATGAACACGATGACGGTCATGATTGCGAACAAGCATCTGACTCGCGTGCGACGGAAACTCTTCGCAGAGTTACGCGAAGAACACGGGACGGATGTGGTTGAAGCGCGTTCCGGCTTTGCGGTCGTGTGTGTGGTCGGGACCAAGCTCGGAAAACACCCCGGGAAGGTCGGACGCCTTTTCATCGCGCTAGAAGCGGCTCGAATCGAGACACCGCTGTTCAGCCAAGGAGCCCATGGCATGAGCCTCGTGCTGGGCATCAATGAGAAGCGCTTCGAGGACGCCATCATCGCCCTCTACGATGCGAGTGCGTGATCAACCAAGGCCGCCCACATTCCGTGGACGGCCTTTTCTCTTTTTACCTTATTCCTTTAAGAAACAATCTCCCAGCCCTGCAAAAGGAGTGGCTCCGCTTTTTTATACTTCAACGTCTGCGTCTCCTCGCCGCGCTTAATCGTTACCTCGTCATTGCGGCCATAGGCAACGCTCTTCACGATTGGGGTCTGCTCCTGGGGAACTTCCCCACCCTTAGAAGCAGCCACGAGCTTCGCGCGTGTCTTCTCTTCCTCAGCCCGGATACGCGCGTCATCCGCAGGCCGTATGTGAGAGATGGCCTCCGCAACCGCGGTGCGCACCGACTCCTGCATGTGCTGGAAACGCGTAAGACCTTCTTTGCGGTACTCAATCAATGGGTCGCGCTGGCCATACGCGCGCAACGATACCGAACGGCGCAGATAATCCATGGTCTCGAGATGCTCGAGCCAGAACGCATCGGTAACCTGGAGCACGAGACGGCGCATGAAGGCGGCGATAACCGGTGCCCCAAACTCCTCTTTCTTTGCAGCATATGCTGCAGCAACTTCCTTGTTCCCTGCAATCATCTCCAGTATCAATGCCTCGATGTCCTCGTCGCTTCCAAGAAGCGCTGTCTTTCGTTCCTTATATATAGAGAGACGCTGAGTGTTAAGAACATCGTCATAGGCGAGCACCTGCTTGCGAGAGTCGAAGTTGAACCCCTCGATGCGCTTCTGAGCCGTCTCGAGCGACTTGGTGATGATTGAGCTTTGAATTGGCTCATCCTCCGGCATCTTGAAGCTGCCCATAACCTTCTTGACCATATCGGACGCGAAGACGCGCATAAGCTTATCCTCAAGAGATATATAGAATCGGGTCTCGCCAGGATCTCCCTGGCGACCTGAGCGACCGCGTAACTGGTCATCGATGCGACGCGCCTCGTGACGCTCTGTACCAATAACCGCAAGCCCTCCGAAGCTGCGAATCTCCTCACGCTCCTCTTCGGTAGCGACCGCGCCGCCAAGCTTAATATCGACACCGCGCCCAGCAAGGTTCGTCGCGACGGTGACTCCTCCCTTGCGCCCTGCCTGCGCAATGATCTCTCCTTCGCGCTCATGGTTCTTCGCGTTCAGCACCTCGTGCGGCACGCCCGCCTCCGTAAGGAAGTTACTCACCACCTCATTGTCCTCAATCGATACCGTACCGATAAGAACCGGCTGTCCCGACTCATGGATGCCCCTGACATGGGTCGCGAGCGCCTTGTACTTCCCGAGCGTGCTCTGGAAGATTAGATCGTCATAATCCTTACGCGCGATAGGACGATGGGTCGGGATGCGCACAACCTCGAGACCGTACACGGTATAGAACTCTTCCTCTGAGGATATGCCGGTACCGGTCATGCCAGCGAGGGCGCTATACATGCGGAAATAGTTCTGGAATGTAACCGATGCGTAGGTTCGGGTCTCCTTCTGGACATTCACTCCCTCTTTCGCTTCAATCGCCTGGTGCAGGCCTTCGCTCCAGCGACGCCCTGGCTGCATGCGTCCGGTAAACTCGTCGACAATGATGATTTCCCCGTCCTTAACGACGTACTCCTTATCCTTACTGAAAAGCGCCTTCGCCCGAACTGCCGTATCAAGATGATGCGCATACTTCATGCCCCCTTCCGAATACAGGTTCTCAATCCCGAGCGCCTTCTCGGCTTTCATTATCCCCTCTTCCGTTATCTGGATTGCGCGCTGCTTCTCGTCGATCGTATAGTCCTCGCCCGGCACAAACCCGTGGACGATGCCCGCGAAGCGCTCATAGAGCCGCTCAGCCTCCGCAGCAGGGCCTGAAATGATGAGCGGGGTACGGGCCTCATCAATGAGAATCGAGTCGACCTCGTCAACAATCGCGTAATGATGGCCGCGCTGCACGATCTGCGAGGCGTCGTACGCCGTGTTGTCACGGAGATAATCGAAGCCGAGCTCGTTGTTGGTCGCATACGTAATATCCGCGTCATACGCCTCCTTCTTTGAGGCCGGCCGCAGGTAATCATAGAAGACCCGGAACGATCCCTCTTCGTCGCGAAGCTTATCTTCCTCAGTCTCCGTATGCGAAGCGTCATAGACGAATGCACCTCCTGACGTTACGACGCCGACCGAGAGACCAAGACAATCGTAGATCTGTCCCATCCACGCAGCATCGCGACGTGCGAGATAATCGTTTACGGTCACGACATGGACGCCCTTCCCAGAAAGTGCACGCAGTGTAACCGGAAGTGTCGCCACGAGCGTCTTTCCTTCTCCCGTGCGCATCTCGGCAATCTTCCCCTTCCCGAGCGCAAGCCCGCCGATAAGCTGCACATCGTAGTGACGCTCATGGAGCGTCCTTCTCGCCGCTTCACGCACGAGCGCGAATACCTCGGCAACATCCGTATCGCCCTCAGGCGCGCCATTCGTGCGCTCCTTGACCTTCTGCACGCGTGCGCGCAGCTCTTCTACCGAAGCCGCCTCAAGCTCATCTGAAAGGCTATTGGCGTGCTCAAGCACAGGCGAAGCTGCCTTAACGAAGGTTCCGGACTGGTTCTGGGAGAAGAGCTTATTAAGGATGTTTGCCATATATAGTATGGGCACTATACCGTAAAAGCCTCCCTTGCGGGAGGCTTTTACTAAGAGTCCGATTGGACTACTTACGCTTCGCGGTCTTGCGCTTGGCGGTCTTCTTTGCTGCAGGGCGCTTCTTCGGCGCTGCCTTCTTTACAGCCTTCTTCACGGTCTTCTTGACTGCCTTCTTAGCCGTCTTCTTTGCTGCAGGGCGCTTCTTCGGCGCTGCCTTCTTTACAGCCTTCTTCACGGTCTTGCGGGCGGTCTTTTTCTTTGCTGCCATAGGTCTAGGTATGAATTTCTATGACTGGTATTGTCGACCCACCCAGTAAGAAACTTTTTTGTAAAAAAATTACTTACTGATGTGCGCTATGAAATATTATTGCGCGTACAAAACTTTTTTGTACGCGCAAAACTAAAATGTGTGGATAAGTTTTTATCACACAAAATTTATTTAAAAGTTTATTTATCTATAAAAAATATTTTATGCGTCGCGCAACGGGAAGTAGCGCACCTCGCGTTCGATTGCGATACCGGTCTCATCGAAAACACGTTGCGCAATCGCATCCGCAAATACATCGATCTCTACAGCGGTTGCGTCGTCATTTGCGACGAGCACGAGCGGCTGATTACCAAATAACGAGACGCGTCCTTCAACATATCCACGGAGCCCGAGCACACGGTCAAGAATGAACGCGAGCGGAATCTTCACACCTCCTTCAACCGGGAAGCTCGGCACGGCGCCGTACCGCTTCGCAAGCTCCATGTGCTTCTCGCTCGATACGATAGGGTTCTTGAAGAACGAGCCGGCCGTGCCGCAGACAGCAAGGTCCGGAAACTTAAAACTGCGTACCTTCCTAACAGCGTTCCCAATTGCCTGCGGGGTTGAGAGGTCCTCTCCCCTATCCTTGCAAGCAGCGAGGTCTGCATAGCCGATACGCGGCAGACCGGTGCGAGCGAGCTTAAACGCTACTTTCAATATCACGAGCCTCGGCTCATGCTTAAACCTACTGTCTCGATACCCGAACCCACACTCGTCACGCGTAATCCTTACAATCTCTCCGGTCTTGGTATCGAGTGCGTCCACATAGGCAAGCGTGTCGCGAATCTCCATGCCATACGCACCGATGTTCTGCACCGGAGCTGCACCCACAGTGCCTGGGATGCCGGCGAGGTTCTCTATGCCCCAAAGACCGCGGGAGGCGGCCTCCATCACGAATGAGTCCCAGTTCGTACCTGCGCCAGCCACGAGCATTACCGCATCATCTTCCTCAAGCACCTCGATTCCTCCAATGCGCATGAGGAGGAGGACACCATCAAATCCTGCGTCGCTCGCGAGCACATTGCTTCCTTCTCCAAGTACCGCAAACGGAAGCGCCTCACGCGCAGCAAGC
>CAZNDC010000009.1:0-14665 GCA_964571755.1 uncultured Candidatus Saccharibacteria bacterium | reverse complement strand
ACTCTGCTCAGTGTAGCACTCTTATTCTCCCTTCATGACGTCTTAATACGATGCTACCCGCATCAGTTTCGGTTGAGGGCTAACAAGGAAGAGTAATGCAGTAAAGAAACGGCCCACGTATGCGGGCCGTTTCTTTAGTTGTTGCGGAGGTGATCTCCGTACTTCTCTCGTACATCCTTGCCTGGCCAGCGATGATAGAGGACTGGAACGAAGACGAGGGTGAGAATCATGGACCAGGCGAGCCCGAACATAATTGCGAAGGCGAGCGGCCCCCATATACCAGCTGCGAGCGAGAGCGGGATCATGCCGACGACGGTCGTGACGGTAGTGAGGACGATCGGGCGGAAGCGCGAGGAGGATGCCTCGACCACTACGTCCGTAAGACTCTTTCTCGAGTCCTCTTTTCCGATGCGCGCTACCGAATCCATGAGTATGATCGCGTGATTTATGATGACGCCTGCGAGTGCGATTACGCCGAGCATGGAAGGGAAAGAGAGCGATGCGCCGGTAATCATGAGACCGAAGAACACGCCCACGAGCGAAAGCGGGATGATGGAAAGGAGATAGAGGGAATGACGAAAGGAGTTGAATTCAAGGACAAGGATAGCGAGCATGAGAGCAGCACCTGCAAGGAGCGCGATACCCATCTCAGCGAAAGACTTGTTCACGTCCTCGCTCTCGCCGCCAATCTTTATAGAGACGCCGTTTGGAAGCTCGACATTCTTCATGCGCTTCTCAAAGTCCGAGGAGATCTGCAGAGGATTCCCGCCTTTAGCAGCGTCAGCGGTCAAAGTCGCGATGCGCGAGCCGTCCTCGTGCCTGATAACGGCATTAGCTGGCTCGTACACGATAGAAGCAACCGAGGTGAGCGGGACTGGGCCGCGCGTTCCCGCTACGGTAAGGCTGCGAACGGCGTCGATAGTAGCGTTCGCAGTCTCCGAGGGGTCACGATAGTCCGGATTAAGGTCGAGCTTGGTGCGCACTTCGATGTCGTTTGCGCCCTGACGTATATCGGTAGCCTTAGTCCCGAAGAGCGCGCTTCGCAGCAAGTCGGCTACCGCGAGTGGGGAGACGCCGAGCTCGGCAGCCTTCGCTGAATCGAGACGCACGACGAATTCCGCGCCGTCGTCCTTCATGGATGTGGTGATGTTTGTTGTACCAGCGACCTCGGAAAGTTCGCGAGCGCCCTGGTCGACGGCAGTGCCGAGGTCAGCGAGGTCGTCACCGACGAACGTGACCGAGATAGCGGCGCCGGTCGGCGGGCCGTCTGCAGGTTCGGAAACGAGGATGCGAGCGGATGCGATGTTTGCGAGTTCTTCGCGGAAGCTTGCGACTATCTCGGCGCTCGTCTCCTTGCGACCGTCGGCGAGATTCACGGTTATGTTCGCGACATTCGCGCCCGAGGCCGCTCCGCTCGCACTGAAAAGACTGCCGGTGCCCACTTCGGTTACGAAGGACTCTATACGCTCGTCATCGTAGAGAAATTCTTCTACTTCGCGCACGGCGAGATCCGTATCGGTTAGTGCAGACCCTTTCGGCTTCTCAACCTCGATATAGACGAAGTCCATATCCTCGGCAGGGAAGAACACCACCTTCACGAGCCCGACCATTGGTAGGAGAAGTGACACTACAAAAAGGCCCACCATGAGCCAGATGAAGCGGTTCTCTTTAGGGCGATTGCCTAGGATGCCTCGTAGGAAATTCTCGTACCACGCTTTGGCGCGCTCGTTATATTCCTCTTGGCGCTTCTCGAGCTTGGACGGCTCCTTGCGGATAACGTACATCGCAAGCAACGGGACGAGACCGAGTGCTACGACGATGCTCGCAAGGAGTACGAAGATAACAGTGAAGGGAATCGAGGCGATGAATTTGCCGACGATGCCGGACAGGAAGAAGAGCGGTACAAACACGGCGACGGTGGTCATCGTGCCGGCGATGAGCGGCCATGCGTATTCCTTGATCGCCTGGATCGCTGCTGCCCGCTTATTACCCGACTGCATGAGACGCGTATGGATAGCTTCAACTACCACGATGCCGGAATCGACCAAGATACCGATTGCGAGGATGAGTGAGAACAGGGATATGAAATTGATTGTGTTTCCTGAAGCGGCAAGGCCGATGAAGGCGATGAGGAACGAGAGCGGGATCGATGCTGCTGCGACCAACGACTCCCTCCAACCAAGCGTGAGGAAGAGAATAATCATCACGAGTACGACCGTTTCGAGCCCAACCCGGGAAAGCTCGATAAGGTCGTGTGCGATATCGTCCGCGGCGTCATAGGTAATAACGGTCTCGGTACCAGAAAGCGAAGTCGCTTCAAGTGTGGTGAGGAGTTCCTTCACGTCGCTCCCGGTCTCAAGAATGTTTCCGCCCCGGCTTTTGAATACGGAAAGGGTGAGTGCTGGGGCCGATGGTGCACCCTCAACCGATACACGCGAGAACGTAGATGGGTCGGCAAGACCATCAACGACATTCGCGACGTCAGCAATACGTATAGGTGTGCCGCCAGGACCCATGAGTGCGATAGCACCTACCTGGCTGGTGTCGCTGAGTCCCGCCTCGAGACGCACCGAGTAGCGGATGCCATCCACTGTTATGGCACCTGCAGGCGACGCGACGCCGGATGCACGCAGCGCGTTCGTCACGTCCGACATGGCCAGACCGTATTGGCGGAGCTTTGCTTGCTCAACAATGACCTGTACTTCTCTCGGGCGCACACCCGAGAGAGAAACAGAGGACACGCCACCAACGCGTTCGAGTTTATCCTTTACCTCTTCGCCGAGCGCGGTCAGTTCAGCTGGGGCGAGCTCTCCCGCGATAGAGATGATGAGGATGGGCTGGTCAGCGAAGTTAACATCGGAGACGATCGGATCGTTCGCCTCCTCGGGAAGCTCAGGACGTACCGTATCAACTTCGTCCTTAAGGAGCTGGATGGACTTTTCGATGTCGGCATTAGCCGCGAACTCGACCGTTACGGAGGAAACGCCGTCCCCAGACGAGGACGTAACCTTTGAGACGTTCTCAACACCGAGCACACGGTCCTCTACCTTGTTTGTAATGAGGGTCTCAACGTCCTCAGCGGATGCACCCGGAAGCACGGTCGTTATAATTCCGACCGGGATCTGGACCTCAGGCGAAGACTCCTTCGGGATAATCGCCACTGCATAGAGACCGCCGAAAATGAGTACGGCAGCCAAGAGCATCGTGAAGTGATGCTTGTCGATGAAGAAGGTCCAGAAACGGGTCATGATGCTTTGAGGAGTGTCGTTACGGCATCACGCTCGACGCGACCTGCACCTGCTCTCCCTCGGCCAGTCCGCGGGCATCGGCGACAATACGTAAATCGGTAGGAAGTTCAGAGCGTATCTCAATACGGTCACCACGAACCTCTCCGACCTCAACCGGATGCGCGACAAGACGGCTGTCCTCGCCAACCGAGAAGACGATACGATCGCCAGCGCGTAGCTTCACACTTGAGAGCGGGAGAAGTATCGGGCCTCCGCTTGTCACAGGAGCTTCCTCGCGTGGAGCGAGGTCTGGAAGCGCGATATGCACCGACTGTCCGTTCACAAGTTCGTTCGCACCGGTTACCGCAATGTGCACTTCGATCTGCTTTGTTACTGGATCGAGTGCTGGGGCGACCGAGGTTATGATGCCAGCATACTCGCTGTCGACTGTAACGCGGCCACCCGCCGCGAGAAGGTCTCGGTTATCCTCGGAGACGTACGCGACAATCTCAAGTGCACCGTTCTGAGCAACAGTCGCGACATGCGTGAATGCGGTTACATAGTCGCCGACGCGAATAGGGAGGAAGTTCACTTGGCCGCCTATGGGTGCGCGTACAACGGTACGCTCGAGGCTCGCCTGTGCACCACGGAGATTTCCGAGTGCCTGCTTGATCGAGGCATCAGCGCTCGCCGTAGCACCTGTGCTGCCGCTGCGGAAGCTGCTGCGGGCTGTATTGATACTTGCGAGTACGCTTGCAACGCTTGCACGCGTGGTTGCGAGTGCTGAGATCTGGGCAGCAGTTGCACGAGAGTCGCGCTGGTTGGTCGCGTCCGCAAGAGCAACAAGAAATGTCTCAATAATGCGCGTGTTCGTCTCGGCTTCGGTAAGCAATATCTGGGGAGCGCGTGTATCGGTACTCGCAAGCGATTCCTCCCAGGTTTTCATGATTCTCGTAATGCGCGCTCGCTCTCCGGAAAGTGCATGCGCATCGTCCTGGCGCGGGTGAATGAGGAGGTCGGGTCCGTACTGGGTACTGATACCGAAAAAGGTGTCGATATCGTTTTCGAGTGTCGTGTCGATGGTCGTGAAGGCGCTTCGGTATGCATTGCGTGCCGCGTTCTCTGAATCTGGAAGAGATTGTGCACTGCGTGCGGCGAGTGCAGCTTCATAGGCACCCTCAGCCTGCAGCACAACGGCGCGTTCCGCTGCGTTCTCGAGCTCAGCGAGAACCGAGCCTGCTGCAACGTTCCTTCCGATAGTGGTATGCACTGCGCGGACGGTGCCGCCGTTCTGAGCGAGAATGTTGGCCTCAGTTACGGAGCGTACGGTGCCGATGAGATCGACATTACTTCCGTTCCCTGAAAGTTCCCCGACGGACGCAAGTGTGACCATGCGGCCTTTCTGGGCTGCCTCGTCATTTCCGCCGGAGCGCGCGAGCGCAATGCCGGCCACGAGGAGTGCCGCGACAACAAGCGCGACCGCTACCTGCTGCCAACGACGAAGACCCCGATAGCGGAGCCAAAGGATGCGGCTGCGGGTTGGGATGGACGTGAGAGCGGAACGGACGCGGACGAGGATAGACGAAAGTGACATGGGCACAAATTATAACACTTATTAGCCTGTGTCAATTTATACACAGCCTCCAGAGGCTAAGAATGGTATCCTGTAGGGGATGCCATTACGGAATCACGCGACCCAGCATCACGCATTTATGTATGTCTGGCTTCTCGGGGCGGTCGCTGTCTTTGCGGCTCTGGGTTTCTCGTATATTGCCAGCCACCCTGAGGGTGTCATAGATGGCGAGCATGATGGCGACGTGCGCTCGCTCGTTTCTTCGTTCAGCAACCAGATGGACGCGGTATCGTTGCTCGCACCCGATGCGGCAGAGACTATTCGTACTGTCTATACGCCCTATGTTGCTGCACCGCTCATTGAGCAATGGGCAGCAGATCCTTCGTCCGCTCCCGGTCGTCTCACCTCGAGTCCTTCTCCGGATCATATCGAGATCGAGTCGGTAACCAAGACTGATACAGGAATCTATGAGGTCACTGGATTCGTGGTGCTTACCTCAAGCGCGGGCGATGCTGGCCGGGTGCCAGTATCTCTCACGGTCGAGACAATCGAAGGGCGCCTCCTCGTCACGCGCTACAACGAGGAAGGACGGGGAACTCCGCCCGCGGCTCCCGCTGACGTTACGCTCAGCATTGGCGAGCAAGCAGAAGCGCTCGGCATTTCATTGCGGCCGGTGAAGCTCCTTGAGGATAGTAGGTGTCCACTCGACGTGCAGTGTATCCAGGCGGGCACGGTCCGTGTCGAGACTGAGATGGTCGATGGCATGGGGACGAGTACGAATGTATTCGTACTGAACACGCCTATCACGGCCGAGACGAGAACCATTACGCTCACGAGCGTTACACCCGCACCGAATTCGAAGGAAACTCCTTCCGATTCCGACTATCGCTTCACGTTCCATATCGAGTACCGCTAACGCATGACGCAGGCAGAAGCGCTCGACATACTTAAGACCGGTGCGAACGTGTTTCTGACCGGAAGCCCGGGCAGCGGCAAGACGCATACCGTGAACGCCTACGTGGCGTGGCTGCGTTCGCATGGTATCGAGCCATCGATCACGGCGTCGACCGGGATCGCGGCGACGCATGTGGGCGGCATGACCGTGCATGCCTGGAGCGGCATTGGTATCAACGACCACATGACCCCGCAGCTCCTTGATGCCATCGCGAACAAGGAGCATGTCGCAAAGCGCATCCAGAAGACGAAGGTCCTCATCATCGACGAAGTCTCCATGCTCGCCGGGAATGTGCTTCAGATGGTTGATGAAGTGGCACGCGAAGTCAGGCACGAGCCGGACCATGCGTTCGGCGGGCTGCAGGTTGTTCTGGTAGGTGACTTCTTCCAGCTTCCGCCGGTATCGCGCGGCGAGACTACGTTCGCTTTTGAGTCAGCTTCCTGGCGTGCGCTTAACCCGCTCATCTGCTACCTCACTGAGCAACATCGCCAAGACGATCCCGGTTTCCTCGAAATACTCTCGGCGATACGCGAAGGGGAGTGGGACCATACACATGTTTCGCGCATCATGGCGCGCGAATCCGAGCACGGAAGCTATGACGAGAGCACGCCGCAGCTCTTTACGCATAACGCGGATGTGGATCGCATCAATAGCGAGCGGCTCGCGAGCCTCAGCACGAAGCCGTATAGCTTTGCTATGGAGAGCGCCGGTGCGCCAACCCTGGCCGAGGCACTCAAGCGCGGGTGTTTGTCTCCAGAGACTCTTATTCTTAAGGAGGGTGCGGCCGTGATGGCAACGAAGAACAATCCTGCGGTGGGGTACTCGAACGGAACACTTGGTATCGTGACCGGATTTGAACCGGGTACGAGCTATCCAATTATCGAGACCTATGATGGTCGCGAGATTGTCATCGCGCCCGCGGACTGGGCGGTTGAAGAGAACGGGAAGGTTCGTGCGAAGATCTCCCAGATTCCGCTTCGGCTCGCCTGGGCGATAACAGTCCATAAGAGTCAGGGCATGAGTATGGACGCTGCTGCGATCGATCTTTCACGTGCGTTCGAGCACGGGCAAGGGTATGTAGCACTCTCTCGGGTGCGCAGGCTCGACGGCGTCTATCTTCTCGGATGGAGCGAGAACGCGCTCTCCGTGCACCCGTCTGTAGCGCGGCTCGACAAAGATTTTCGTGCAGCATCAGAAGCTGCAGCGCATACGTTTACCGAACTTGATGAGACCGGAGACCGCGAGGTTATGGAGCAGAATTTCATACGTGCGTCTGGCGGCTCGCTCGTAGCAGCGCCCGTGGGGGAGCGATTGAAAGCAGTGAAGAAGAGTACGCATGACGAGACCCTTGCGCTTATCAAGGACGGGATGCCGCTCGCTGATATCGCGCTTGAGCGTAAGCTCACTATCGGCACTATCTGTGACCATGCGGCGAAGCTCGTCGAGACCGGGCGTATCGATCTCGGAACGATGCTCGACCTCGTTCCAGCAAAGCTCAAGACGGCATTGCCCTCAATCTATGAGGCTTTCGAGAAGAAGGGATCGGACAAACTCGCGCCGGTCCGTATGCACCTCAAGAACAAGTATTCATACGACGAGCTGACGCTCGCGCGGGCGTTGTTCTTCAAACGGTAAAGAAAAACCACCGGCCCCAGACTTAGGGTTCGGTGGTTGGCTACAGGATCGGTGCGGGATTGTAGTGCACCGCGTCCGGATAGCGCTCGAGGACGACTTCGGCCATCTGTGCGACCAGCCTGACCTGGTCGACAGCGTTGCCGTGATCGGGGACGATGAGGTCCCTGATTTCCTCGATGCTGAGCGGAAAGTCAGGATCGCCACCGAGCGACTGCGCAAGGCAATCACTCGATCCGCCATCGCGGACGATTGCGACGGCGCGGGTCGCATGCGTCTTGATGATGCGATGCGCGACCTCGCGTCCCTCGCCTCTTTCAGTTGCCGCCGCAAGAAAGCGGGTTGTGCAGAGGAACGGGAGCTCAGCAGCGAGTTCGCGCCCGATCATGGGTTCGAACAGGCCCATCTCATCCAGCACCGTCATACTGGCCTCGAGCATCCCGTCGATCGCGAAGAAGGCGTCCGGCAGGACAACTCGTCGAACGATCGAGCAGGACACGTCGCCTTCGTACCATTGATCGCCGAGAAGGCCGCCGACCATCGTGACGTGGCCACGCAGGATGTTGAGGAAGCCGCCGATGCGCTCGCAGGTCCGCGAGTTCATCTTGTGCGGCATCGCGGATGAGCCGGTCTGGCCCTCCTTGAAGCCTTCACCAGCCTGCTGTTGCCCAGCCATGAGTCGCAGCGTCTTGGCGAAGTTCGCCGGCGCCGAAGCGAGCTGAGCGAGCAGAGCGACGACCTGGTAGTCGAGCGAGCGCGGGTAGACCTGGCCGACGCTGATGAGCGGACGGTCGAAGTCGAAGTGCTCGCAGACGATGTTCTCAAGCTCTCTCACCAGTTTCTCGTCTCTCAGCAGGACGAGCATGTCCTGCTGTGTGCCGACGGGGCCTTTGATGCCCCGAAGTGGGTACATCTCGATTAGCTGTTCGAGAGTTTCGAAGGCGAGCAGGAGCTCCTCGAGCCACATCGAGAAGCGTTTGCCGAGGGTTGTTACCTGCGCCGGAACGTTGTGCGTCCGGCCACAGACATTGAAGTGCTCCCATTCGATCGAACGCCTCGCGAGGCGACCGATCAACGCGACTGTGCGATCGCGAACGAGATGAAGCGAGCGCATGATCTGCACCTGCTCAATATTGTCGGTCAGGTCGCGCGAGGTCATGCCCAGATGGATGAGCTCGTGGCCCGCGAGGGCATTGAACTCTTCAATTTTGGCCTTCACGTCGTGTCGCAGGGAGCGTTCCCGCTCGTCGATCGATTTCAGGTTCACGACATCGATCGTACGCTCGTAGTCTTCGATGTCCTCATCGAAGATAGGAAGGCCGAGCATGCGCTGGGCCTTCAAGACCGCGACCCAGAGCCTGCGCTCCAGGATGGTCTTGTCTTCCTGCGACCAGATGAGATTCATCTGCGGGCTCGCGTAGCGGGCCGAGAGTACGTTTTGCATATCACAATCCCTTGTCAATCCGGAGAATTCCGGGTCCGCGAGCATAGTATCCTCTTGGGATAGTTACGCAACAGACGCGCCTAGCGCATGCGGTACAATACCTATCCATGCACGTTCCTTTTCTCGAGACGGCACGACGAAACCGCCCCACCAAGAGACACACGATTCTTATGGGCATCGCGGTTGTTGTCTTCCTCGCGGGATTCCTCCTTTTATACGCGCGGTACTTTGGTCCTGTTGATACGCGCGCACCGGTGCAGGAGTTCATCGTTACCCCAGAGGCTACGTTCGAGGAAATCGCGAGCGAGCTCAAGACGAGCGGGTATATTAGGAGCATCACGGCATTCCGTATCGCATACGCACGTACTGGGAACCTGCGCGGTATCGCGGAGGGAGGATACAAGATAAGTGCGAGTCAGGACGCGTGGACCATTGCAGAAGCATTCGCGCACCCACCGTATCTTGCCTGGATCACATTTCCGCCAGGGTGGCGCAAGGAGCAGATTGCGGACCTGCTCGCGCGCAAGCTCAACTGGACGCCTGAAGAGAAAGAGCAGTGGATTACGGTCGACACCGCGCCATCGTTCTCGCAGATAGAGGGTGTCTATTACGGCGATACGTATCTCATACCTTCGGACCAGGCGCCGGCACAGGTAGCGGCGAGACTGCGTGGCAGGTTCGAGGAAGTATTTGCCGAGTTTGCCCCGCTTGCTGCTGAGAAGAACGTTTCGTGGACCGAGGCGCTTATCATGGCGTCCTTAATCGAGCGCGAGGCCGCGAAGAACGACAAGCATCTCGTGTCAGGCATTCTCTGGAACCGCATTAATGACGGTATGCGTCTGCAGGTTGATGCGTCGCTTCAATACATCCGCGGGACGGACGGGGACTGGTGGCCGGTACCGAGACCCGAGGATAAGCAGCTCGACTCTCCATTTAATACTTATAAGTACTCCGGATTGCCGCCGCACCCGATAGCGAACCCTTCACTCGAATCAATCGAGGCTGCACTTAACCCCGAGAAGACGAACTGCATCTACTATCTCCATGACAGCAACGGACAGATACATTGTTCTGCAACCTATGCAGGGCAGGTAGCGAACGTGAACCGGTACCTTAAGTAAGTCAGAAAAGGCAGTATAGTGAATGCTTCATGGATAAGAAGAGAAAGTTTGCGATAAGGGCCGTACTTACTGTATTTGCGATTCACGCGAAGCGGTATCCTGTATCGACTTCGTTTGGCCTCGTCTTGCCGATCATCGCGATCGTGATGGATATCGTCATCCCGATCTACTACAAGCAGATGATCGATGTGGCGGCAGCAGCAGGTACACCTACTGACGTGGCTGCTGAGGCCATGGTCGGGCTGCTCTTCATTGCCATCGGACTGTTCATCGTGCGTCAGGTTGCACGGCGTGGTGGTTCTATAGCAAACGTAGTGTTCCAGCCGAAAATCATGAACGATCTCGCTCAGACGGCGTTCTCGTATCTGCTTGATCACTCCTATCATTTTTTCGTAAACAACTTCACTGGTTCCTTGGTGCGGAAAGTAAACCGACTTACTCGAGCGTTCGAAGATGTTGCTGATCGACTTCAATACGACATCATCCCACTCGTCGTCTCGCTTACGGGTATTACGATTGTATTGTTCTTCCGCGATGCACTGCTCGGAGGCATCTTCCTTGGATGGATTGTCTTCTTTCTTATCGTGCAATTCGCGCTTGCACAGTGGAAGATGCGATTCAATCTCGCAGTCGCTGACCAAGATTCTATTGTCACCGGCGTTCTTTCTGATTCTGTCAGTAACGACGTCACGATAAAGCTCTTTGCAGGCGAAGACTTCGAGCGTTCGTTGTTTAAGACGGTGTCGGATGACCAAGCGAAGAAACGCACACTAAGCTGGAGCATCGACGAAATCATCAGCGGCGTTCAGGCGGTCCTCATGATTCTGATTGAGTTCCTCTTAATTTATGTCGCGATTGATTTGTGGAGGAAGGGTGTCCTTACGGTTGGAGACTTCATACTTATCCAGGCGTACCTCCTTACGGCCATGGATCGTCTCTGGAGTGTTGGGGGTGCTATTAGGAAGCTTTATGAATCGTTCGCAGACGCAACTGAGATGGTGGAGATTCTTAACGAGACGCACGGCGTTATGGACCAGCCCCAAGCAACTAAACTCCTGGCAGATAAGGGAGCAATAGAGTTCCGGGATGTTGACTTCCGCTTCCACGCAAATCGCACGGTCCTCGAGAAGCTCAATCTTGGGATCAGTAGTCGCGAAAAAGTTGCGCTCGTGGGTCCTTCAGGTGCCGGCAAGACTACGATCACAAAACTCCTTGTGCGTTTCTATGATGTATCCAGCGGCGGTATCTTTATCGATGGTCAAAACATCGCTCACGTAACGCAGAAGAGTTTGCGTGAAGCTATCGCGTTTGTACCACAGGAGCCGGTGCTATTCCATCGCACGCTCCGAGAGAACATTCGGTACGGGCGACGCGACGCGACGGACGAAGAGATTCTCGAGGCCGCTAAGCAGGCACACTGCTACGACTTCATCATGGCTAGTCCAGAAGGCTTTGATACGTTCGTCGGCGAACGCGGCATCAAGCTGTCGGGCGGAGAACGTCAGCGTATCGCTATCGCACGAGCGATTCTTAAGAATGCCCCTATCCTCATACTCGACGAAGCGACCTCAAGTCTTGATTCAGAATCCGAAGCCTTGATTCAGGATGCCCTTACGAAGCTCATGGAAGGGAAGACGGTTATCGCTATCGCGCATCGGCTCTCGACCGTCATGAAGATGGATCGCATCATCGTTGTTGAGAACGGGAAGGTTGCGATGAGTGGGACGCACGCGGATCTCCTTGCGCGCGATGGGGGGCTCTATAAGAAGCTCTGGGAGATACAGGCAGGAGGATTTATCAATAACGACCTGGGCCCTTCGGCGTGAGTCATTGACGCAGTACCTATATATACGGTACGGTGTAGGTAACCAGCCCAGCGGGCATTTTTATTTTACTTTCTATGGAAATCAGGAACATCGCTATTATCGCGCACGTGGACCACGGCAAGACTACGCTTACCGACGCCATCATGAAGCAGACCGGGGCTGCCGCTGAAGGCGTCTCTATGGACTCGAATACCCTCGAGCACGAGCGCGGTATCACCATCTATTCGAAGAACACCTCAATCGAGTACAAGGGAACCAAGATCAACATCGTGGACACTCCAGGACACTCCGACTTCGGTTCCGAAGTAGAGCGCGTGCTCCGTTCTATCGACTCCGTGCTCCTCATCGTCGATGCTCAGGAGGGTCCGATGCCTCAGACGCGTTTCGT
This sequence comes from uncultured Candidatus Saccharibacteria bacterium, assembly GCA_964571755.1. Lineage (GTDB taxonomy): Bacteria > Patescibacteriota > Minisyncoccia > Phycocordibacterales > Phycocordibacteraceae > C7867-001. The sequence goes on along the minus strand of CAZNDC010000009.1, from coordinate 2,499 downwards.
ACTCAAGAAGTCGCTCGAACTGGGACTTAAGCCGATCGTTGTGCTCAACAAGATCGACAAGCCTGCAGCTGACCCGGCACGCGCAGAGGACCAGGTGCTTGAGCTCTTCCTCGAGCTTGGCGCGTCAGACGAGCAGTCTGACTTCACGACGGTCTATGCAATCGGCCGCGAAGGCGTGGCCATGAAGAAGGTTGATGACGAGCGTAAGGACCTCACCCCGCTTCTCGACGTGATTCTCGAGCAGGTCGCTCCGACCTCGAGCGCTGATTCTGCCGCAAAGCCGCTGAAGCTTCAGACCTTCAATCTCGCCTACGACAACTTTCTCGGACGTCTCGCGATCGGTCGCGTGTACGAGGGTGTCGTAAAGGCCGGACAGAACGTGATCGTAAAGAAGCCAGACGGCACGAGCCGTACGTCGAAGATCACGAAACTCTTCACCTTCAAGGGTCTCGAGCGTATCGATGTCGAGGAAGCAGGTGCAGGAGATATCGTTATCGTTGCAGGTATTACGGACGCGTACATCGGCGAGACTATTACGACTGATGAGGCAACCGAACCGATGCCAGCAATCGCTATCGACGAGCCGACCATCACCGTGAACTTCCTTGTGAACAACTCTCCGTTCGCTGGACGCGAAGGGAAGTACGTAACGAGTCGTCAGCTCCGCGAGTACCTCGAGCGCGAGCTTGAGGTGAACGTTGGTCTCAAGGTCGACTTCGTCTCGCCTGACGCTTTTAAGGTATCAGGCCGCGGCGAGCTTCATATCGCTATCCTCCTTGAGAACATGCGCCGCGCAGGGTACGAGATGCAGGTCTCTCAGCCGCAGGTAATCATCCGCGAGGAAGAGGGGAAGAAGATGGAGCCGTACGAGGAGGTCATCATCGACACACCAACCGAGTTCCAGGGCGCTATTATCGAGCGTCTCGGCACGCGCGCATTTGTACTGCAGAACCTCGTGCAGGAGGGCGACACGGTCCGCCTCACGCTCGAAGGCCCGACACGTGGACTTCTTGGGTACCGCAATCAGTTCGTAGTTGATACGAAGGGCGAGGGTATCCTCTCGACCCGCGTGCTCGGCTTCAAGCCGCATGCGGGCGAGATCAAGAAGCGCCAAGTCGGCTCCATGATTTCGATGGCGACCGGCAAGGCGCTCGGCTACGCACTGTGGGGTCTCCAGGAGCGCGGTATCCTCTACATCACCCCAGCCACTGAGGTGTATGAGGGCATGGTTATCGGCAACACCTCGAAGGGCGAGGAGATGACAGCCAACCCAACGAAGGGTAAGAACCAGACGAACGTCCGCTCTTCGGGCAACGACGAGGCAATCAACCTCGTGCCTGCCTTCACACTCACCATCGAGCGCGGACTTGAGGTTATGTCCGAGGACGAGTACCTCGAGATCACACCGGTCTCGGTACGCCTGCGAAAGCAGGGCCTTACCGAAACTGATCGCGCGAAGTCCCGACGCTAAGACATCATTTGTGTGCAAGAACGCCCCGCAGACGCGGGGCGTTCTTCATAATTTCTCCAGTATCTCTAGAGTATCCTTCAGGCTCTTAGTTAAAACGACCATACCCATGCTTTACACCATCGCAGTCATTCTTATCGTGCTCTGGCTTATTGGTTTTGTGACGTCGTACACCATCGGCGGATTCCTGCACCTGCTCCTCGTAGTCGCGATTATTATGGTGCTGATCCGTCTTATCCAAGGGAAGAATCCGGTGGCATAAACGAGACAGAGGCCAGTACACAAGGCCCGCAGAATGCGGGCCTTGTGTAAAAGCACCTCTCTGGTATACTGCTTTCACAACGGTTACTCCATGGTTTGTCGTCTTGAAGAGACTTCAAGACCAAGTACCGCGCGAAAGCGCATCGCTTGAGACTCTCGAGGACGGTTGAGCCAAAATTTGGCGCCTTATAATTTACAAGGCACGGCAAACCCGTGCTCCAGCATTCTCAATATGGATATAAAGAAAGATTCTCGCTCCGGCGGCCCACGCCGCTCGGATGCATCAGCAAGCCGTCCCCGTTCCGGCGGACGCGATACTCGCATGAACCCGGCCTATGAGGCAGGGATGCGCTTTGCGCTCGATAACGGATTTAAGCGCCCAATGACTGCGGCGGTTGAACAGCGCCGCTCAAGCGGTGGATCTCGCGGCGGACCTCGTCGCGACAGTGGATCTCGTGGAGGAGATCGTGGCGGCCCATCCCGCGGTGGGTCCTCTCGTGGCCAAAGCCGCGGAGGCGGACGTGGCTTCCAGGAGATGTCAGTCGACCTCTCGAAGCTCGTGAACAAGGCTCAGCCGAGCGAGGACGTGGAGGTATACGTACCGACCCATGCATTCGCAGACTTCGCTATCGATGAGCGCCTCAAGGCAAACATTGGAGGAAAGGGATATGTCACTCCAACCCCGATCCAAGACCAGTCCATCCCTCACGTGCTCCTTGGGAAGGATATTGTTGGTATCGCAATGACGGGAACCGGCAAGACCGCTGCGT
>CAZNDC010000008.1:0-15194 GCA_964571755.1 uncultured Candidatus Saccharibacteria bacterium | reverse complement strand
GCAATGATCACCTTCACGCCGGCCAGTTTGGCGCCAGACGCGAAGTCGAAGAGTCGCTTCGGTGTCCGGTGCGCGGACACCACAGCAGACTCGCAGGGAATGCCCAGCTCCTCGAGGATATCCATCGCAGGCTTCATCACGTCCCAGTCTGACCGGCTTCCCATGATGACCATGACGACAGGCTTTTTAGAATCGGCCATCGCTGGCACCTCCATTGCTAGACCACAAAGACTGGTCCGGCGGGACTATAGCACTCTAAAGAAACAGGCGCGAACCCTTATAGTTCGCGCCTGATTCCACACACTAGCTCCTACTTTTTTGTAACGGCACCGAAAAGTGCAGAGATAAGCGCAACAACGATAGCGAAGAAGAATGCCGGCCAGAACCCTGTAACAATGAACCCCGGAACGATAACGCCTGCGAGCATGACGAGGAGCGCATTCACGACGAGCGAGAACAGGCCGAGCGTCACGATATTGATCGGAAGCGTGAGCAGATTAACGATCGGCTTCAAAAACGCGTTGATAAGTCCGAGGACAACCGCGAGTACGAGTGCGCCGACGAGCGTAACCTCAATGCCAGGGATTAGGTACGCGGCGATACCAATCGCAACCGCCGAGATAAGCCAGTGAAGTAAGGTCATGCCAAGTGGTTAAGCAGTAAGTAATAGTGTAAGCATACTCCTGCTGTATGAAAGCTTTATGAGCAGGAAGTGGATAAAAAGAGCCCCGCACACTCAAGAGAGCGGCGGGGCCAAGGTTGAGCACGTCAGAATAACTTACGACTGGGTCTGGTAGGCCACCCGTGCCCCGAGAAGGAGACGCGGATAGTTCGGGCCCATGCCGAGCGTGCCGGCGAATTCGAGGATGTCCCCACGACGGATGTCGTAGAGCCCCTGTTCGTCGGCGATGCTGCTCTTCACACCCTCGATCCAGCAGACCGGATCGATGGTGCCGTACCGGAACTGGAAGGTTTGGACGGTCTCGTCGGGCAGCGTTTGCTCGGCGATTCCGTAACCCCCACAGGCCAGGTCGTGGCCGAAGAATTTCACCACCGCGCCGTTGCCGGACACGTTGAACTGGTTGGTCCTCGTGGCCGGGAAGTTCCGTTCGTCGCGGACATAGAACTGGCATTTCTCGATGTTCTTCGACACGAAGTCTCGGAACGACGGGATCTCCAGCACCTGCGCACGAACGTCGAAGCCAGGGAAAGCAGGCTTCGGCTCGAAGATGAGCGGACGAACGAATTTGGCGATGGCCGGGTCCTTGAAGACCTCTTCGTTGGCCTCGGGAGGATAGAGCGTGGCCTTCTGCAGCCGCCGCACCGACCCTTCCCACTGACGCGTGCCGACCAGCTGGAAGGACTTGCCGTTGTCGCGCGTGAACACGATGAGCTGGATCAGGGTGATCTCGCCCAGCTTGTTCACGATCCAGACATCGACCCGGTTCGAGCCTTTGCCTCGGTCGCGGTTGTTCGCCGTCCGGACCGCGAGGGGTCCGGCGCTCTCGACCGCTTGCTCTTCCTCCGAACGGGAGGCGAAGCAAACTGAGACCGGCGGCAGTTCATATTTCCGCAGGTTTCCAAGGCTCTGATAGTCGACCAGGGTGTACTCCTGATTCTGGGGACGCTGGGTCACCAGGACCAGGTGGTCCGTCGCCGCCGCGCACAGGATCGTCATCCGAAACGCCGTCACTTTCGTGTCGGAGATTTCGGGCTTCTGAGCCTGCGTCTTGGAGGGGACGTCGCCCCAGAGATTGCGCTCCGGGATGTCGATTTCGCCAGTGGCTTGATCGACATTAAACGCCTGCCAATGGCGCTCGCGGTTGTCATTGCCGATTCTGGCTTCGATACCGACAGTGACATCAAAGCCGGAGCCGGTTTCGAACACGCGGGCGTTCTGGACGCTACGCAGTGCCTGTTTCTGTACCATTTTCATGGTCTTTGCCTTTCTGGGGTCTTTGACCCCGTTGGATTGAAGTTGTATCTGACGTGTTTTCGAGGAACTGATGATCCGAATTACCGGGCTTGACCTCTTGGTCCAGCCCGATAGGCGAATCACTACGCGCGCTCTGGCGCGAGCTCGAGCCCCTTTAGCACAATGCGCTTCTTCTCATCCCATGGAATAACCGTGTCGTCAGAACTCCCTGCCTCGCCTACGTTCAGAATCGAGTTAGTCATGGGGTCGAAGTACCAGAACGGAAGTTCTGCGAGCTTTCCATGGGACGCAAGGTACTCCTGATCCTCATTGATCTCGATTCCGCGCAGTTCAGCTTCGCGCATGCGAATGAGTGCGGCAGCGGTTGCAAGGTTTACGTTCCGGTCCTGACGGGTAATAACACAGACACGCGTTCCCTTCTCAGCCTTCTGCACCACCACGTCAGCACGCGCTCCGTTCCAAGAACGAAGATACGTCGGCATGGATGGCTTGTCAGAGACAACGAACGAAACCTTGAGCGTCTTCTTTCCCTGCTTCACGGTTGTCTCCGAGTACTCTCCACGTGCCTTCTTCTCCTTTACTTCGGCAGGAAGCTCCACATGATGCTCACGCGAAGAGACATAGTGCGCTTCAAGAAGCGGGAGCACCGTCTCGACAATCTTCTGAGCATCCTTCGGATACTGTTTGTTGAGAGACGAGATGAGTCCGGAGAGCCCGAACGCGCGATCAAGTGGATCGGCTGAGACCGTTCCCTTGCCCTCGGTATCGTCGCGCTTGGCATAGGCAAGAAGCTTTCCGATAGACGGGTCCTTCTCGATGCCGAGCATGATTGCTACGAGCTCAGATGCGCAGGCTTCGGTTCCGTGATGGTCGAGAGATCCTCCGCCAACGTCGATAGGTAGGATTCCTTCTGCAAGATGGGCGTCAAAGGACTTCTTCGAAAGTAGCGGTTGGACCTCAATCCTTGCCGACTTGATTCCAGGGAACCGGTCCTGCCCGAACATCTTCAACAGGAAAATAGCCACGATGGTATCGGGCTGAGGGCGCGTGGGGAGCACGATTCGAAGGTTCCGGTCCACCCTTTTATACTATAACAGATATATCTAAAAGTCAATAGCTTGTACCCAGCTTACGCCCCGAATACCCTCCCAACCGTAACGCCAACCAGAATCGCGAATCCACCAAGTATTGCCATACGGAGCGCCCTTCGGAGCGGCGTAACTCCTGAGAGACGCGCCTGGACGTAGCCAAGGATCGCAAGGACCCCGAGCGAGAGGGAGACGGACCACGCGAGCGCAGTATCCCCGGTCAAAAGTAGATACGGTGCGAGCGGCACAGAGCCTGCAAGAACATAGGACACGAGCATAGCAAGCGCTCCAAGCGCCGGGCCGCCACCCTTCGCATTCTTCCCACTCTCGAACTCTTCAACAGACTCTTCAGAAAGGAAGCTTCCTATAGCCATGGAAATAGCTTCAACGAGTATAAGTATGAGACCGGTAGCGAGAATCAATCGATGCGGCATACCGGTATATGCGATACCTGACAGGAGACCAACCGTCGAGACAAGGCTGTCCTCAACACCGAATATGATATTGCGCACGAACAAGGAGGAGCCGAGACGTTTCTTCATGGGAGAAGTATAGCAAGGTGCCAAAGAAAAAACGGCTGTTGGCCGTTTATGATGGTGGGCGATCTATTTCGAGTCCGCCCGTTTGGGATTCCTGGGTTTCCACCCGGGCTTCTTGGTTTTTTTCTCCGACCGCCCCTGTTTGGCGTGATGAGCCATCAAGTCCTCCCCAAAAGGCACAGTGTCACAAACGACCTGGCCATTTGAAAAGCTAGCAGCAAGAGAAACCAGGGTCAATAGAAACGGAGTGCTTAACGTCCGACGAACGAGAAGCTCTCCACGATCTTATCGAGCCCTTGATAGGCAGCCGTAAGGACTTCCTCGGGTATATCGTTCGCATTCACCTCCTCGCGATAGCTTGAGCCGGTACGCATCTTTTCAACGGCAATGCACTTCCCTTCGTGCATCGCGCGGTATGAGACGCCGCTCGCATACTGCATCATGCCGGCATTCTCGAAGGAGAACACCTTAAACGTCGTGCCGTCGATGCTCACGTCAGGAAGCATCACTTCTCCCTGATTCGTGCTCGCCTTAAGGCATGCTGCTACTTCCTTCGGGTCTTCGCTCGCGCCTATGCGCACCATAGCTGCGAAGTTACGCGGATAGGATTGCTCGCTCTCAACGCTGTACGGGATGATAGCGACGATCGGCACACCGTGAGCATCCGGGAGCGCGTTCGCGCGCCATGCGGAACCGAGATGATACGTGGTTGAGAATTCGTACTCGACCTCGGCATGCTCGGGATAGAGGAGCGTGAAGCCATAGACACCGTTCGTGTATATCGCCTTCTCTTCGCTCAATACCGGTGCAGTGGTAGTCGCTGTAGGGCGCTCGAGCGAGGCCTGGCGTGTATCGACGAGATACCATACGACGCTCCCCGCAATAGCGAGTATGAGGACCAAAAACATAATGAATGTGGTTCGATTCATGTAAACAGTATACGAGGTATTGGACCGTCCTGCCTAATAGTCGCTACGGGGAGACCCGGTAGATCTCATGGACCTCAACCGTGTCGTCGCTCACGATACCGATGACACGAACTTGCTCTTCAGCCGACACCGGCGCGGCAGGTTGATTCGTTGCGCACGGCAGGTTCTCTTCCGCACAGGCGGCTTGATTAGAGAAGACAAGACGCTTCGTACGCACTGAGGTGTTGCCGTTCTCGTTGTTGAGAGCGTAGAGCAGAAACGGCTTGGCGGGAGTGCCGTGGCTCGTATCGAGTATGATGGTGCCCACCTGATCGAAGTCGCCACTCTCGGCGCCTGGCGCGAGTATAGCGCTCGCAGAGAGCGACGAGCTATCAACCCGTACCGGTTCACGCTCCGTGACGGAACGACCAGTTGCCCATATGTAAAGTGCGCCGATAACCAAGAGCGCAGAGATAATCTTAACGAGGTTGCCCATAGACTGAGTAGCACTAGTCTACGAGAACGGGCCTGTGGCCCTTGTGAAGCACGGATACGTACTGCATCAGGATTTCTTACCAACGATTCGCTCCTTGAACTCGTTGAGCTCCATGAGGGATTTTGTATCCTCCACACGGTCCACATAGATAACACCATCAAGATGATCTACCTCATGCTGAAAGATGCGGGCCCAGAGGCCGTTCATCTTCTCCTCGATACGAACACCCTCCTCGTTCCAGTATTCAACCGTTATAGAACGCGACCGACGCACTTGCCCGCGAAGCGGTCTGAAACTGAGACACCCTTCCCAATCCTTGGCGAGCGACTTCCCGAATGAAATAACCCTCGGGTTAATTATAAAAAGCGGGCCCTTCTCGGTGAGTTCTGGTCTGGTCTCCGTTGGACGCGTCTCAAGGACTGCAACACGCAGCGAGACGCCAAGCTGTGGTGCAGCAAGACCAACACCCCCAGTTGAACGCATGACGCGCAAAAGCTGTTTCTTAAGGTTCAGAAACTCCTTGGTCTTAAGGTAACTCAGTGGGACGCGCTTGGCTTTCGTGCGAAGCACAGGATTCCCGAGACGTACGAGCGAAAGCCGGGAAAACGAGGAGTGCGCAGGCATCCTAGTTATCGTTCCTCTTAAAGAAAAACGTCTTGAAGATGCGCTCCGCTGGTGCGTCTTCAGCAACCTCGGTCTCTGCACTCGTGGATGCTGTTGAGGAGGCATTCACGGTGTCCTCTGGAAGGGTGAGCGTGCTTGTTGAGTCAGACGAAAGCGTAGCGATATCTTCGCCATTGATTGTACCGATAGCGGTTGTTGATGCTACCTGGACTCCGAGCGCAGACGCGAGCTCTTCGCGCTCAAGCGCAAGAAGCATCGTCTTCGCAGCGATATGTGCTGTAAACGCGCTGGTAGTCTCGGTGTCGCTACCGGACTCTTCGGCGTGTGCGAGTGTAAACGCCTCTGCACTTTCCGAAAGGTCTTTCTCGATATCCGTACGGACTTCGAGCGCCTCAGCAACGTCGCCATTAGCTTCAAGCGTAGCCGCTTCCTTGGAGATCACATCCACGTGCGTATCGAAGCTTGCCGCAAGCTTAACTGCAGTCTTCTCGTCGAGCTTTCCTTGAGCTGAGAGTGTGGAGGCTTCTTTGACGCGGCGGGAGGCGAATTTGGTTGCAAGTCCTGCCTTCTCACCACCCGAGGCCGTGAGCGCAAGCGCTACTGGCTCAGCCACACTCACCTTTACGGAATAGAGTATGTCACCCGGTATCGCCTTTTCAGACGCGAGCGTCGCCTGCGTACCGGTTGCAACAACGAGTACGAGTGCAACGAGTCCGGCGTACGTCGTGCGGTTCTTAAACATCCAGAACAGGTTCCCGGAGAGCATCTTCTGAGGGACATTAACAGGGAGCACGTGCATGTCAGCGTATGCCGAAAGAGCGACACGCATGCGAACACGCGCCTCTTTGCTGAGCTTGATATGAGCAAGCACTCGTATGAAATCGAACGGATTAGTATGTTTGGTTTCCTTGTTCATCGGTATGCATGAGCGCACGGACTTTCTTGATAGCGCGATTGATGCGTACAGAGACGGCGTTCGCCGATTCTCCTGAGATATCAGCTATCTCGCGCGGCGAGAAGCCTTCAACAAATCGCAGGAGAATCGCTTCGCGGGACGGTTCGTCCAGCTGGTCGACCACCTTCAGGGCTTCCTTCATCTCGGCGCCAATCTCCACATCATGGCGATCGTCTCCCATGAACTCAAGCCCCTGCTCTGAGAGCACATCAAGAGAGCTTTCCTTCTTCTTCCGGTACCAGTCTATAACGAGGTTTCGGGCCATAGTATAGAGAAGCGCGCGTTCGCTCCTCATCGTTGTGCCTTCCCGGAGCGCCTGCCAGAAGCGCAGGAACACCTCCTGCGTCAGATCCTCTGCGAGCTCCCGGCTGCTCACTTTCATGTAGCAGAACCGGAATATGTCGTCCGCGTAGGTATCGTGAATCTGGAGGAAATAAGCCTTCGTATCTTCCTGGTCCATAGAGTATGACGTACCGCCGACCCAATTCTTAGCGTCTGGCCGGTAAGCGAGCGATAAGGACCGAGAAGAGCGGTCCCTAGATAATGTCATGGGATGCCTTATCCTCCCAATATATAGGTGGTGGTATGAAGCCTTCATGAGCCATATAGAAAAGCCGCACCCGAAGGATGCGGCTTTTCTATACGCTTTTTGGAGAAGTTAGCGCTTCTTTGCAGGTGCTTTCTTCGCCACCTTCTTCACTGCTTTCTTAACCGCCTTCTTCACTACTGCCTTCTTAGCAACACCGGTTCGGGAGAGCTCCTTGCGAACCTCCGCCCAGTTGCCCTTGAGCTCGCTCACGGCTGCCCTTAGGTCTGCAGGCGTTACATTCTGCATGCCCTTGTATGCCTTCGCTGCGTTGTCGACGATTGCTGCCATTGCAGCCTCATCGAGCTTCTTAAGCTTCTTCGCCTCGCGGATAACGTCCTTCTTGAGGCCCGTTGCCCACTTAGCGGTTGCACTGCGATGCTTCTTCGCGTCCTTGGACCCGTAGAAGTAGTAGCCGGCTGCACCTGCTGCAGCGACTGCTGCGAGCACTCCTGCGCCGATCTCTACTGCCTCCATCCTGGTCATCTTCTTCTTTGCTGGGGACTTCTTCTTCGCTACTGGTTTTTTCGTTGCCATACGTAAAGTTGAATGATTATGATGATGCCTTCTTCGCGCGGCGCTTGGGCTTTGCGAGGCCCGTGAGAAGCCCGAGGACCTGTCCGATACGGTGGCCCTCCTGCTTCACGCGTTCGCGCACTTCCCGGATGTCATCCCGGATCTGCTCGCTCTCCTCATGAACGATATCAGTTACCTCTTCTATCTTCTTGAGAAGCGTGAGCACCCGGATGAGCACTAACGACAAGAGGACAGATACGACAACGACCGCGACGGATGTCACGGCGAAGAAGATATCCATCTTGAGAAAGTCATCCATCCGTAGAGCCAATGGTAGCCTGCAATACGGCACAGACACAAGCGGGGGTGTGGACGGCGCTAGGCGTCCCTGACCCGAACGAACCGGGGTCCCCGGTACCCGAGCTCAGGCCTGTCGACGTCTTCCATGAACATGCTGGCGGGCCGTACAAACAGGCCCGCGATAGCGCCCTCGTAGAGTGGCCGGTACACAACCATGCTTTCTTCGGTTTCCGTATGGTGCGCAATGCCTATAACCTCATATTCCTTCTTCGGATCCTTGAAGTGGTAGTAGATGCCGGGCTCGAGAGTGTCCATATTATTTAAGGCCTTCCTTCTCGAGCATGATTATGTCGTATCCCTTGGTTACCCTGCCCTCAAGGTCGATGCCGAGAGACTCGAGAACGCCAACGAGCTCCTCATGCACCGCGTGCGCGTCTGCATCCTTGTCTGCAATCTTCTCGATCTCCATATAGGAGCCGAGCTCCTCGACATCGTCGACGCATATCTCATACTCCTTGTACTTCGTCTTCCTGCGCATCTTCTTAACGCGAACGATTCTCTTGAAGCCCATAAGCTGAAGCATCTGATCGAGCTCGGTCGCCGAATCTACTCTCACCTCGTGTTCGGTTGCAGCCATGCCGAGTACATGCCGTTGATCATCAAACTTAACGGTGAAGATCGTGTCGCCGTCCGTGATTTGGCGAATCCGAGGGAATATCTTCGAACGCATGAACGCGTCCATGGATTCCTTCGTGGTCGCATAGGTCACGTCATCCTGCTCGATAGGCTCGGAGAAGACGCAGCCCGCAGCCTCAAGGATACGAATAACTTCGTCGTTATCTTTCGTCTTAACCTTAACTTCAATCTCCTGCATTGGGCTCAGTATACAGTCTCCCGGAGAGCCAGTTCCCAATTGCAATCTTGCTTGCCACATACATGGGTTCAGGCAGGGAAGCCGAATCAGTCCATTGCCACTCCTCGCATTTCTCCGGCTCCTTTGCATACGGTTCTCCTGACATGCAGTGCGTGAGCACGCAGAGGTTAACGTAATGTTTTCCGTAATCCATCTCGTTATAGACGGATATGAGGCCTTCAACGCGTATATCAGTAAGACCCGTCTCCTCCTCAACTTCTCTCTGCGCTGTCTCTTCGAACGATTCTCCATACTCAAGATGCCCGCCCGGCAGCTGCCAGGTACCAGCCCCATGACTTGCGATGCGTTTGCCGAGCAGCACCTTCCCATCCCGAACAACAATGACCCCAATCCCCACCTTAGGCCGCTCGTGTTCCATACCACCGAGTATACCAACACCCGCGCATGCGCTATCGTAGAGGTATGAAGAGACCTGCTCCTAAGAAACGCGCCCGTCCTGTCCCTCAGCCGAAGGCCACCGGAGACGAGTACCCGATGCGTATCAACAAATATCTGGCCATGAAAGGTATCGCGACAAGGCGTGATGCAGATCTTCTCGTTGAGAAGAAGAAGGTTTTTATCAACGGAACGATAGCGATGGTAGGCGACAAGGTACGCGAGCTCGACACGGTTGAGATACGCGGACAAGGCCGCCCAAAGGCCTATGTCTACCTCGCCTTCAACAAGCCTGCCGGCATGGACACGCACCGCGAGGCTACCGGCGAGAAGAACGTGCTCGATTCCCTTCCTGCGGACCTGAAGCGTCTCTCCTTGTTCCCGGTTGGGAGGCTTGATAAGGCCTCACACGGTCTCATCCTTCTCACGAATGATGGCCGGGTTACGGACCGACTCCTCAATCCGAAGTACGCGCACGAAAAGACGTATGAAGTACATACCAAGCAGCCGCTGCGAACCAGCTTCAAGGAGAAGATGGAAGCGGGTGTCGATATCGAAGGCTACATCACAAAGCCGGCAAAGGTAGAGATACTTGGCGACAAGCGCTTCCGCATTACCATCACCGAAGGCAAGACACATCAGGTGCGTCGCATGGTTGTTGCGCTCTTTAACGAAGTAAGCGAACTCAAGCGCACGAGCATTATGAATATCAAGATGGGTCCAATGAAGATGGGAGGATACCGCGTGCTTGAAGGCAAAGAGCTCTCCATTTTTCTTGCGGCACTCGGACTTGGTATAGAAAACCCGCCGTCCGAAGAGGCGGGGTAGATTTCAGTCTGCGAAGAGGTCTTACCGTCCCTTCCAGAGAGACTGGGCAAGATCTACCTTCTGGCCCTTGAACGAGACGCCCTCCTTGAGAAGCATCTGTCGCTTGGTTGCGATGCCGGCACCAGCGCTATATCCCGTGAGAGAACCGTCGGACGCAACGACCCGATGACAGGGAGTCTTTGGTATATCAGGGTTCGTTCGCATAAGGCCACCTACCGCGCGTGCAGCACCCGGGCTTCCGGCGAGCTCTGCTAACTGTCCGTACGTCGCAACCTTCCCTTTGGGGATTGAACGCGTGAGCGCGTAGACCTGTTCCTTAAATGTGGTACTCATATGCCCTAGTATAGACCAAGCCATTCCTATAGTATGCGCGTATGAAGAGACGTCAGAAGCCCTATCTCGGGCCCCTGCTTGCCAAGCTTGCACCCAAGATTGGCGCATCGGTCCTAATCGAACCTGAATGGGGCATCGCCGGCCAGATAACCTTCAAGAACGGGAGGCATCGATATTTCAGGTACAACACCCTCGATATCAATACCATGGGCGCATCAGAGACTGCGAAGGATAAAGACTACGCAAACTTCTTCTTGAAGAAGCTGAAGTACCCAATCGTACCGGGTAAGGCATTCTTCTCAAGTGAATGGTGCGTGACGATTAACTCGCGCCTCGATATCGATGCTGCCTATCGCTATGCGAGCACGCTTGGTTTTCCGGTTGTTGTGAAGCCCAATTCAGGGAGCCAAGGATCACAGGTCTCCATCGTCTCTACGAAACGTGACTTCTACCAATCAATCCGAAGCGTCTTCAAGAAGGACCGGGTGGCGCTCGTACAGAAGGTCGTTAGCGGCCGCGACTATCGCATCGTAGTGCTCGACGGGAAGATCATCTCTGCCTATGAACGCATCCCGCTCAATGTGGTGGGTGACGGCCGAACAACGATACAAGGACTTCTCAAGAAGAAGCAGAAGATGTTTAAGGAATCAGGACGCGACACGCGTATCAAGCAGGACGATCCATACATTGTGCGCACCTTAAAGCGCAACGGCCTAACCCTCTCCTCAAAACCCCAGAAAGGAGAACGAGTCTTCCTCCGGGACAACGCGAACCTGTCGACCGGTGGAGACTCGGTGGACGTGACGCATGACATCCACCCGGAGTTTGCGTCTATCGCAGCCGCTATTACGCGCGACATGGGACTTCGGCTCTGCGGTGTCGACCTCATGATTGACGGGACGATTGCGGACGTACCGAAGACATACTGGGTGCTCGAGATCAACTCGGCTCCCGGGCTCGATCACTACGTCACGAGCGGCGAAGCACAGGCGAAAATCGTCGAGGATCTCTATATGGAGGTGTTGAAAAGCATGGAGCATGCCTGATTCCCTCGCCCAGGCACTTGAATCCTGTACAGCCTATATCGCGTACGAGCCACGTGGGGACGAGCCTGATTGGCATATAGCTTCACTTCCTCAACGTCCTGTTACGCTCACGCCGAACAATCCTCAGAGCGACCCGTTCGCGTTCGCTGATATGGTCATAGCAAAGTACGCAGATACATTGCTATGCATTCTTATTCCCGGTACGGCATTCGATACGAGCGGCACACGGCATGGAAGAGGCGGCGGATGGTATGACCGATTCCTTTCTCGCACGCCTCAGGCGTGGCTACGTATTGGTGTATGCACCCGAGAGACGTTCGTATTAGCATCGCTCGTTCGCAACAAATGGGACGAACCGATGGACTGGATACTCGTGCGGGAGCCCGACAGCTCCTGGAGCGCCCATGAGACGCATGCGCGTGATTAGTTGTTATCTTGCTGTTTTCCGCACGCGCGTACGAGAACCGGAAGCATGCGTTCGGCCATACGTGCGTACCCTGCAGCGTTTGGATGGATAGCATCGCTCATGTACTGCTCGTTTCCGATAAGTCCTGATAGAACGTTCGGTACGAGTTCAACATCAAACTTTTTACTCAAACGCTCATACATGGGTGCATACGGATCCTTCGGGAATCCGCCGATAACACCGATTAGAACCGGCCGTATCCCTGCATCTCTAAGTTTCTTGAGAATCATGGCGAGATTCTCTTCCGTTTCCTTTATCGGTAGCTGCTGAAGTGCGTCGTTGCCACCGAGCACGACGATGGCGATATCAGGCTGCGAATCGATTACCTGCTGCACGCGCACCAGAGCGTTTGCGGACGTATCTCCGCTCACACCCAGATTCCGGATTGGTACACCAACGCTTGCTGAAAGCAACGTAAACGGGTTCTCGCTTGCAGAGACACCGTATCCCGTAACAAGACTGTCGCCGAATGCGACAATAACAGGAAGAGGATCTGTTACACAGGTCACGGCAGCTTGCTGGGAGCGGCTATAGAGAAGATACCCGCCCGCAAGAAGGACGAGAGCAAGAAGTGCGAGGCTGAATTTCAAAGCAAGCATGCGCCTATCCTATCAGAACGAACAAAACCCCTCTCGGGGCCGTTGTTCGAGCACAATTGATTTGCTACTTCCAGATCATCCGATCAAGCGACCACTTGCCCGGACCGGTGATCATGAGCGAGATGGTAACCGCGAGGATGAGGAGAATGTACTCGTACCCGCCGGACGTAAGGAAGAAGCCCTTCGTCACATGGACCGTAAGCAGCGCTACGATCGCTACGATGCCGAGGATGCGTGACGTCCAGTAATTGAAGAGACCAAGGATGAGGAAGATACCTCCAACGAGCTCTGCTGCGATAAGAAGGATAGCGAAGAGCGCCGGCATCGGAAATCCGAGGCCGCCGAGGAATCCGCTTACACCTGCGACGCCGCCCTCAAGTTTCTGGTAGCCATGAAGCGCGAACACGAGACCCACGACGACGCGCAGCACGAGTGGCGCATAGCCCTGGAGGGCATCAGGATAGGAACCGGTGAGTAGTTTCTGCATAGGGATACGTAATTTGGTATGTATCTAATAGTAGCCCGCTCCGTGAAGAGAACAACCGGGGATAGTGCACAGCGCTATGCTGAGCTTGTAATCAATGAAAGCTTCTGCGAACGCGTCAGCTGCTTGAGTTCTGCCTCTCGCTTTGTGGCCGCACTCCTCGATTCATGCGTTTCTATGTATTTCATCAATACTGGACGACGGGACCGGGTATACCGGGCACCCTTCAGGGACTCGTTATGCTCCACGAGCCTCCGAGCGGTATCAACTGTTACGCCCGTATAGAGGGTGCCGTCTGCGCATTCGAGGATGTAGACGTACCACCGGGTTTCCATAGTCTCTATTTCTCGAGATCGAGCACGTCGTCGATCCTGATCTGCTCGACGAACTCCGGCACGTGGGAGACGAGTACCATCGCTCCTTCGTACTGGTCGAGCGCTTTTGCGATAACCGGAAGGTGGCGGAAATTGATGTGGTTTGTTGGCTCATCAAGGATGAGGAGGCCCGGCTGCATGAGAACGAGGCGTGCGAACGCAACGAGACCTTTCTGTCCTTCCGAGAGACTGCCGATCTTCTTATCAATGTGCTCCGAGGTAATGATGAAGCTCGCAGCCGTTGCGCGCATCTTCTCCTCGTTCGGCTTGTCCATGGCCGCAATCAAAGCCTGACGCACCGTGTGCTCGAAATTAAGCGTGGAGAAGTCCTGGCGGTAATAACCGACGCGGACACCCTTCGCAATAACGGCACCCTCTGTGTGCCCTGATGCGAGCGCTTCGAGCAGCGTCGTCTTGCCGATGCCGTTCGGGCCCTTGAGCTGAAGGTGCTGCTTCTTCTTGAGCGCTACTGAGACCTTCTTTATCTTCGGCTTATGCGTCTTCGGGTCCATGGTTGAGACCGAGGTTATCGTGATGATTTCGCCGCCGATCTCTGGTTGTGCGGGAATCACGAACGGACGGATGGTCTTGTCCTCCTTCCTCACGTCCACCTTCTCCTCCTCCATCTCCTCGATCTCGTCACGCATCTTCTTCGCTACGACGCGCATCTTGCCTCCCTTCTGCGCGAAGAAGTTCGCCTTATCCTTGTTGTCCTGGATCTTCTTGGCGAGCTGCGCGTTCTTGCGGTTCTCGCGTTCGATACGTGCGGATATTTCCTTGAGAAGGTCGTAGTAGTTTCCAACGTACTGCTCAACCTTGCGGGTGTGCACGTCGAGGTAGAGGACGCCCTGCGTGAACGAGTTCAGGAACTCTGCGTCATGAGAGATAACAAGGCAGGTCTTCTTATAGTCCCGAAGGAATGCCGTAAGGTGCTCGATACCTGAGGTATCGAGGTTGTTGGTCGGCTCGTCGAGCAGAAGCAGATCCGGATCCTGGATGAGTGCGGATGCGAGGAGGAGGCGCGCCTGTTGGCCGCCTGAGAACGACTTGATGATGCGGTCGAGCGGCGCGTGGAGATTTACAACCTCGAGTACTTCTTCGATGCGAGGATCGATATCGTAGACCTTCTGCGTAAAGCGCTTCTCGAAGAAAGCGCGCACCGTGAGTTCGCGCTCGTCCGGCGTCACGACCTGATGCGAGAGCGCGATCGTGAGCTTCGGCGCGGTCACGAGCTTTCCGTCCTCGGGCTTGAGCGATCCCTCAATGAGTTTGAAAATGGTGGACTTACCTGCGCCGTTCTGGCCCATCACCGTCATCTTCATGCCGCGACGCACCGAGAAATCTACGGTGTCCAGAATTGGGTGATTGTGGCCGTAGTTGAAGGAGACCTGTTCAAAGCGCAAGACCGCGTCCTGCGGTCCGTTTGGCTGCTTGTCTGGAGCTTGCTGCGCCATAGTCTTCCTACCTTACCGCATTTGTGTCGTATTGATAAGAGGTACTTTAGTAATGCGTTTGGTGGAGGCGGGAGCACTCGCTGCAGTCTTTTCGTCTTGAGCTCACTTGGTCAATCTTCAATCGTGCCGTCCTCGTTAACCCTCCGATGAATAACGATCTCGCCGACGCCATCTGGAGAATCCTGCAGGGCTCCGATGATGGTGTTCTGAAGTATTTTGTAGCGTCTCCTAAAATGCTGATACGCTTCTCGAGAGACTGCGTGTTGGCCCTCTAAGAATTTTACTAACTTTACAATTGGAGCAATGTCCACGAGAGCCTCTGCTCGTGGCGATGCGCGACGCTCTTCTTGCGT
>CAZNDC010000007.1:0-16174 GCA_964571755.1 uncultured Candidatus Saccharibacteria bacterium | reverse complement strand
CCTCTATCCAAGACCAGTTGATCCCTCACGTGCTTTTTGGGAAGGATATTGTTGGTATCGCAATGACGGGAACCGGCAAGACCGCTGCGTTCCTCATTCCGCTTATCGACAAGGTGCTCAAGTTCCGTGCACTCGGTAAAGACGAGCGCGTTCTTATCATGGTACCTACGCGCGAGCTGGCTATCCAGATCGAAGCCGAGTTCTTCGGCTTTGCGAAGGGCCTCTCCCTCGCATCGGTTACTTGTGTCGGCGGCGCGAATATTGTTCCGCAGATTCGCGTCCTCAAGCGCAACCCGTCCTTCGTGATTGGCACGCCAGGACGTCTCAAGGACCTCATGGAGCGCCGCGATCTTAACCTCGCTAACTTTGGCACCGTCGTGCTCGACGAGGCAGACCGCATGCTCGACATGGGATTCATCGATGATATGCGTTTCATCATGAGCACGATGCGCAAGGAGCGCCACACGCTGTTCTTCTCGGCGACTATGTCCCGCGACATTCAGGCGCTGATTGGAGCCTTCCTTAAGGATCCGGTATCCGTGTCCGTGAAGACGCGCGAGACTTCGCACACGATTGATCAGGACGTGGTCCAGGTCCATCATTCCAAGAAGTTCGATAAGCTCGTCGAGCTCCTCAAGGAGCAGGGCTTCGACAAGGTGCTCGTCTTCGGACGCACCAAGCATGGAGTCGAGCGGCTCGCGAAGGATCTCCGCTCAGTTGGTGTGAAGGCCGATTCAATCCACGGCAACAAGACACACAGTGCTCGCCAGAAGGCACTCATCGCCTTCAAGCGCGGAGACGCGCGCGTCCTGACTGCAACCGATGTTGCGGCACGCGGACTCGACATCTCAGGTGTCTCGCACGTGATCAACTATGACCTCCCGTCGACCTATGAGGACTACACGCACCGTATCGGCCGTACTGGTCGTGCTGGAGCGGTAGGGAAGGCGCTTACCTTCATCCCGTAAGGCCCCATATACGTCAGATAGCAAACCCCCGCCTCCCCTGGCGGGGGTTTGCTATACTGTTCCCATAGCATCTAAGGGCAGATATATACCGTATGGATACGAATGAAAAGAGCAGTTTTATGGACAAGTACCTGACACCGATCGCGGTTGTCTTGGGCTGCATTATAATCGCTGTTGCCGTGGCTTTCGGGCAGGGCGGTACCAGTAAGACGAACGGAGACCAGCCGCTCGCGGCGGACATCAAGGATGTCGATACCGACTCGGGACCGTTCATCGGCGAGAAGGGTGCGCCAGTTGTTATGGCCGGGTGGTTTGATTACCAGTGCCCATTCTGCAAGCAGTTCGAGCTCACCACTATGGCTGAGATCAACGAGAACTACGTGAAGACTGGCAAGGTTAAGGTTGTATTTAAGGACTTTCAGTTCCTTGACGAGTACTCGAAGAATCCTGAGCGTGTCGAGGATTCCATAACCGCAGCAGTCTTCGGACGTGCAGTATGGGACGCACATCCTGACCGCTACCACGATTGGTTCAGGGCAATGGCCGAGAACCAGGACGAGGAGTTCGGTGGCTTCGGTGACTTCAAGAGCATCGAGGCACTCACGCGCACCATTCCAGGAATTGATGGAGATCGCGTACTCAAGCTCGTCACGGACAAGCGTGCTGAGTACGAGGCAGCTATCGCAGCAGATCGTGCTGAGGGCCAGGCACTTGGTATAAACGGAACACCAAGCATGATTATCGGTACCACGCTCCTCTCGGGCGCCGAGACCTATGCGAAGATAAGCGGCCTTCTGGACGCAGAGCTCGCTCAGTAGCGCAACTAGGGTGACAAAAGGCGGACTATGTGGTCCGCCTTTTGCGTTTAGTATACTGGGAATCTATGATCGCTATCTGGAGATTCGTTGCGGCTTTCGCAGGAACAGCATTCCTTCTCCTTACCGGTGTGCAGCTGTATGCCTCCGCGTATGCGCATAGCGTAGACGCCTACCTCGCACGGCTTATTGCGCCCGTACAAAACGCTGCGTCCATACAAGGATTCCTTGGGGTGACTGAGTTCGGCGGTACGCTCGGTACCGTGCTTATAACGATCGGCGCTCTTTATTTCTTGCGGAGGAATCCGCACGTGGCAATACGTCTCGTTATTGTCGTGGCCGGGAGTGCAGCGGTTGCAAACCTAGTAAAGCAAATCGTCTCGCGCGTTCGCCCTGATCCGCTCATTTGGTTTGATCCGCTCCTCACGTATTCCTTCCCAAGCGGGCATGCCACGTCAGCCATGGCGCTCTACGGATTCCTTATGGTCGCGAGTGCGCTGCTGCTGCCAAGCGGTATAAAACGCACGACGCTCATGTTTCTCTGCAGCTCTCTCGTTCTTATGATTGGTGCGAGCAGGCTTGTTCTCGGCGCACACTTTCTCTCTGACGTTGTTGGCGGCTATCTGCTCGGGCTCTTCTGGATAGGGCTCGTGCTTTCCTTCAGAAAAAAGCGCGTTTAGATATCTTTGTTCTTTACGCCTCGGAAGAAGAGGAGCGCTCCGCCACCAATAACAGCGGCACCCGCAAGCGGCACGCCAACTGCGATAAAGAAGGAAGCGTTAGACGGGTCGAGCAATGAGCCGAAGAGCACTGCCGCGGATGATGCCGCTATCGATATTGGAAGGTATATGAGGATGAACTTCCAGTACGGAAGCGTGGAGAGGCCGGCGCCGTAGGCGATGAGCTCTGGAAGCGCGAAACAGGTCAGGCACATATGTATGAATCCTTTTGTCGTGCCGACATGTCTTACGATCTTCGCGAGCATGCCGCGCTCCTTTCCAACTATGAAGCGATGTACAACGGGGTAGCCGAAAAGCCGGCTCAAGGTGAAGGCGATGGTGATACCAATGAAGTCGCCGATAACAACATAGAGAAGCCCAGGCCAGAATCCGAACAGAAGACCAACTAGGGGATAGAGGGGTGAGCCGGAGAGTGGTGCGACAACAACAGTCGATGCCTTGAGGACTATAAATAAGAGGGGAGCGAGCGGACCTGAAGCTGCGATGACGTCCTTCAGGTCCTTGATGTCTATGAACACGGTGAGAAGGACAAGGGCAAGAATTGTCACGGCGATCCCGATCAAGTTGAGCTGCTCGGTCGCCTTCGCTTTTAGGTGCTTCATACGGTACTCCTGAGTATACTTGAAAGCATCAGTATGAACGAACGAGAATTCGAACAGATCGCAGAGGACGAATGGAAGCGCATTCCAGAGAAGTTCTCCCAGAGAATCGACAACGTTGCGCTCCTCGTCGAGGACGAGCCGAGTGAGGTCGTGCGGCTCGAAGAAGGTCTTGGCGAAGAGGATACGCTTCTCGGACTCTATCAAGGAGTTCCATTAACCGAGCGCGGCAGCGAGTATGGTGTTGGCATAACACTTCCGGACACGATCACTCTCTACCGGCTTCCTATAATCGAAGAGGCAGAAGAGATGGATCGGGAATTTCGTGCAGCGGTGCGCATCGTCGTGCGCGAGACCTTGTGGCATGAGGTAGGGCACTATTTCGGATTCGATGAGCTGAGTGTACAAGAGCGAGAGCAAGAAGGAACAAACGAATACCAATCCTAAAAATCAAACAGGCCAGACTCGAGGAGTCTGGCCGGGCGAAGAAGGAAGAATGGATTAGTAAGCGCGTGCAGGAGTAGCAGTAGGAAGGACGAATGGCTCGTTAGAGAATTCGATCGATCCGGCGCTAGCAGCAAGGTCGGTGGCGACGCTTGCAGATACCTGGGCTCCTTTGAGGAACGCGATTGCAGTCCGTTCAGCTTCAGAGAGAACGTTTGGGACGAGGAATTTGAGGACAAGGATGCAGATTCCAAGACCGATTGCCTGAAAGAATGGCATAGGGTTGATGGTGATGGATAAGCCGAACGGGTAAGCGAACGGCGAGACAGCGCGGGGTGCCTCTGCAACTTTGTCTGTAAGGTCCTCTCCCTCTGCCCCCTAGAACTCCCGTTTTCAGGTAGAGGTTTCAGAACAGGGCGGACCACGCGCTGGTCCGCCCTGTAGTACCCTAAATATATCTATCTACTCTCGTTCGTCGGCAGCAGCAGAGCGGTTGTCGTCTGCACTCTCCTCGCGTCGGTCGGCCTCCTCGGTGCTTGCTTCAGCCTCTTCTCGGTCAGTTTCTGCTGCCTCGTCATCACGGTCGGCCTGGTCCTCGAGTTCTTCAGGATCGTGCATCATAGTGTCTAGAGGCTATGGCTACTAAAGGCTGAGGTCTACTTATACCAACGAGAACCTAGAGGACCCATGAAGAAGGTTACGCTTGCTTCTTGAAGTCGAGGCATACTGAGTTTACGCAATAGTGCTTTCGGTCTTCTCCCTGTATTCGTTCGTCGAAGAGATGGCCAAGATGGGAGCCGCAGTGCTTGCAGAAGATCTCGGTCCGACGCATGCCGAGCGAATCGTCAGGACGTGTCCCGACATTCTCAGAAACTGCCGGATCTGAGAACGAGGGCCACCCCTGGAGCCCGGGGCCGCTTTCCATAGAATCGAGCTTCTGGTCAGATGAGAATAGGGGAGCGCGGCAGGCCTTGCAACGGTAGACACCAGGCTCTTTGGTGTCAACGTACTTTCCTGAGAATGGGGCTTCTGTGCCTGCTTCGCGCAGCACGCGGTATTCCTCGGGCGTAAGCTCTCTCTTCCATTCCTCTTCGCTTTTCTGCATAGGTACAGTATACCAAGGCCAGCGTTTGCTGGGTCTCGGGGTGCGCGGTAGGATGTGGAGGATATGAATCGTAGTCTTCTTCTCGCGCTCCTCGTCATACTCTCACTGCTCGGACTCGCCGACTCGTGGTATCTCTTCCAGAGCGCGATAACCGATACAGCCCTTACATGCAATATCGGAAGTGGGTTCGATGGATGTAACATCGTCGCGCAGAGCCCATACTCGCATCTCTTTGGCATCCCGCTCGGCCTGTATGGTGTCGGCTTCTTTGCGCTCGTATTTGTCCTTTCGGCAGTTATCTCACTACTGCCGCAGCGACTCTTCTACCGGCTACTCCATCTACTTACGCTCGCGGGAGCGCTCGCTTCGATTGTCTTCGTATTCATCCAGCTGGCTCTCATCAAGGCAGTCTGTATCTACTGTCTAATCTCAGCCGGCATCGCTCTCTTCTTATGGATTATTGCGCGAGCGCTTTTGAAGCGGTTCTCTCCTCCTCATCTAGTCTCGGTCTCACCCCTTGACGCTTAGCGTCTTGTGATACCATACGAGCATTATGGCCCGCCCCCGACGCCTCGCGGTCATTCTCCTCGTGCTCGGTCTCGTACCGACCTCTGTTTCTGCAG
Organism: uncultured Candidatus Saccharibacteria bacterium; assembly: GCA_964571755.1. Lineage (GTDB taxonomy): Bacteria > Patescibacteriota > Minisyncoccia > Phycocordibacterales > Phycocordibacteraceae > C7867-001. The sequence continues at coordinate 10,880 of CAZNDC010000007.1, read as the reverse complement.
CGACACTCGCGAGCGCCCGTACGCTCGTTATATCCGAAGCACCCCTTGAGAACCTCTATCTCGTCGGCACTGACATCACCATAACGGTGCCGCTCCCGGCTGATATCCTTGCGCTCGGTGGGACGCTCAGGCTTACAGCTCCCGTTATAGGCGATGCCTTGCTTGGCGGAGGGACGGTATCTGTGGGCCGAGCGATTGAGGGCGATTTGCGCGCTGTCGGCGGCCATGTCCAGGTCACGGGTGCGGTCTCGGGCGATCTCTTGCTTGCAGGAGGGTCCGTTATCGCGTCCACCACTGCGCGTGATACTCGCATCATCGGCGGAAGCGTGCATCTTATGGGTGCGGGTGGGCCGGCCGTTGTGTATGGTGCTGACGTCATGCTCTCTGGAGAGTTTGCTGGTGATGTAGAGGTGGTTGCCTCTGACCGCCTTACGCTCGCCGAGGGCACGCATATCGCTGGAGCCCTTAAGTATGACGCACCGCAGCAGGCAGGTATCGCTGATTCTGCGCTCGTTGATGGCGGCGTAACGTATACCGGAGCGTCATCGTATCTGCCGACGATTGAGCAGGCGAAGACCTTTGCGCTTGCTGGAGCGAGCGTCCTTTTCATAACGCGCATCATCGCCGTCCTCATCGCCGCAGGTCTCCTGGCAGGCCTCTTCCCGGCCTTTTCGCAGCGTGTCGCGGACAAGGCGCTTGCCCGCACGTCAGGAAGATTCGCACTCCTCGCGTTGCTTGGATTCGGTGTCGCATTCGCCGCTCCAGTTCTTATCCTCATTCTCCTCGTCTCGTTTGTGGGAGCTGGTCTCGCACTTCTGCTGGGTACTGCGTACGTGCTCCTCCTTATGCTTGGGTATCTCTATGCAGGCATACTCGCTGGCGCTGCGCTTTCTCGCGGACTTATGAAGAGGACACAGGTGACCTGGAAGTTTGCGCTTCTCGGTATGCTCGTGCTGTATCTCATCGGTGTTATTCCAGTTATCGGCGGTCTCGTGACGTTCGTTCTCTTCCTCGTTGCTATGGGTGCCATTGTCTCAATCGCATTTCAGTTCGCGTTTGGAAGAAGTTCTATCGAACCAGTCGAGCTTGAGGATGCCTAATCCTATGCCGCTACCGCTTGGAGGCTCCCTCGCTCCCGATTTCACACTCCAGGATCAGGACGGAAAGGAGCACACGCTCTCAACGTACCGAGGCAGGTATGTGCTTATCTATTTTTATCCAAAGGACGATACGCCCGGATGCACAAAGCAGGCGTGCATGCTGCGCGATGCGCTTCCTGAATTCGGTTCGCTTGATGCGGTTGTGCTCGGTGTCTCCCCGGACAGTGTGAAGAGCCATAAGAAGTTTGCAGAGAAGTACGGGCTCCCGTTCATTTTGCTCGCGGACGAAGCGAAGGAAGTCGTAAACGCATACGGGGTATGGGGTCGCAAGAAAATGATGGGTCGCGAGTACGACGGCGTGTTCCGCACCTCCTTCCTCATCAATCCTGACGGGAATATTGAGAAGGTGTATGAGAACGTGAAGCCGGAGCTCCATGCAAGCCAAGTGCTCGCCGATCTCACAGCGCTGGCCGTATAATACGAATTATGAAGGATTCCTACACTGTTACATTTGGGGGATGGTACCAGCGCACCACGTTGCATTTGAGCGAAGTGTATGACTTCCTTGCGCACGGCACCTCCGCGCTCAAGCAGCTTGATTCCGCGAAGCTCAGGGAGCTTCGCGACGGACTTGGAATTGAGTCTGTTACGCGTGAGACAGGATATCTTGAAAGCGTCGTAGCAAAGACTCATCTGGGAATCACAATCCGCTATTACGAGGATGGACTCTATGTTCTCGAGAAGGAAGCTGAGGATATCGCCATGGCGCACACAGAGCTCGAGCAGTACTTCGAGCAACATTTCAACCCTGCGACCTCCTATCTTTTCTCCTTGGGCGCTCCAACACCGAAGCTACTCGCGAACATAAAGACGACACACCCGACTGTTGTGAGTGTGCTTGAGGAGGCAGGGTCTCCGTTCACGCCTGACCCCGCGTTTGGCGAAGTCTACACAAGAGTATCAAGCAACGGCGTCACAGTCTTCAAGACGCCTCAGTACATATTTATCGCTTCATCAAAGGAATCGCCTGTGTCACTCATGAATCTGGTTGAGATGCAGATCTTCTTTCGTGAGTTCAAGGACCAACTTGAGAAGTACCTATCGATACACCGCACAATCTGGGAGGAGATATCAGATATTAAGGAAGGGGAAACGATAACAGGAAAGAGAGTTGAGGAAGTCCGCGGGAAGCTCGATAGTTACGAAAAGACCATCAGCCTCATCAGTAACCGCATCAACCAGATGGGCTCCTATGCTGCGACGCGCTCTTCGCTCGCGAGGCACCTCTCCCTGCAGGACGAGCTCGTGACACTCTTCGAATACAAGTTTGAGACCCTCACCGATACGCTTTCGTATATCAAAGAGATTTGGCAGATGACGAAGGAATACCTCGCATCGGCAATCCAGAACCTCGTTGAAATTAAGAGCCAAGCAACGAGCAACAACCTCCAGTCCCTCCAGACCATCACGAGCATCGGTGTTATTTCAGGCGTGCTCGGCTATCTTTCGGCAACGAAACTTCCTACGATTAGCATGCCGGGAGTGTTCTATTTTATACTTCTCTTCCTGCTTACCCTGATACTCAATACGTCGATTCGTGCGCTCTACAAGAACAAGAAATACAGCCTCAAGTTCGGCCATAAGGCATCGGATATCTAGCTGAAGATTCATGGCTGAACTCTTCCCGTCCGCCGCACAGAAAGAGCGTCTGGTGCGTGCGAAGAAGATTGTCGCGCATCTCAAGAAAACGTATCCCGTTCCAAAAACGGAGCTTTCCTATACCACACCGTTTCAACTCGTCGCTGCCGTGATGCTGTCTGCTCAGTGCACCGACAAAAAGGTAAACGCGGTTACGGACGTACTTTGGAAGAAGTACAAGAGCGTAGATGATTTTGCAGATGCCAATCTCGCGACCCTCACAAAAGAGACCTCGTCGGTCACCTTTCATCAAACCAAGTCACGACACATCATCGCCGCAGCGAATCTCGTGCGCGACGAGTTTGGCGGAAAGGTGCCCAAGACCGAGAAGGAACTTATACGGCTCCCGGGTGTTGCCTATAAGACGGCGCATGTGGTCCTCGGCGAGCTCTATGGCATCTGGGAGGGTATTCCGACCGACACGCACGTGCGCCGTTTTGCGTTGCGCTTCGATCTTACCGACCATACCGACCTCACGAAAATATCGAAGGATCTCGAGGCGCTTGTACCCAAGGAAGACTGGAAATACGTAAACAATGGCTTCGTGCTCTACGGGCGCTACGTATGCTCAGCAATTCCGCATCCGTGCGAGAACCATCCGTTAACCCTAGTCTGGCCGCCCGCGGCCAACTGCTGGCCAAAAGCGAAGTAGGCTCCTTATCCCTGAAGGGGTACCATACGGGTATGCAGCAGAAGCGCCCGGTTGCGGTCTTCGATATGGATGGAACCCTCTTCCGTTCCTCGCTTCTGCTTGAACTCATGGAAGAGCTCGTCAGGCGCGAGATGCTTCCGGAATCCACGAGAACAACGTATGCGCCGCTCCTCAAGGAGGACCTGCACGCAAGCGATCATAGCCGTCTCATGAAAGAAGCGGTCCATTCCTTCGCGTCTTACGCAAAGGGTCTTCCGTACGGGGACGTGGCTGATGTTGCTGGCGAAGTCATCGAACGCGAGAAAGGGAACGTGTATCGGTATACGAGCGATCTCGCCATGGAGTTGAAAGGGAAGGGATATTTCCTGCTTGCTATTTCGCACTCACCGAAGTTCATTGTAGACGGATTTGCGTACGAGCTCGGCTTCGACAAGTCCTATGGCATCTTTTATGAGACCGGTGCTGCAAGCCGCTTTACCGGAGAAATCGAAGACGAGCACGTAATTATGAATAAGGCATCCGTACTCGCACGTGCCGTTGAGAAGGAAGGTCTTTCGCTCAATGGTTCGATTGGTGTTGGTGGCTGGGAAAGCGATATCTCTATGCTCGACATGGTAGAGACTCCAATTGCATTCAACCCAGACAGCAGGCTCTATCGACACGCCAAGGAGCGTCTGTGGAAGACCGTTGTTGAGCGCAAGGACGTCATTCATGAGTCCTGAAGATTCGTTTGCTATACTGCGCCCATGAAAAGAATCACCAGGAGCAGGACCGACCGGATGATACTCGGTGTTATGGGTGGCGTTGGAGAGTACTTTGCGGTTGACCCAAACCTCATTCGTCTTGGCTATCTCATCATCCTTCTCGTTACGGGCGTGCTCCCAGGGCTTATCGCGTACTTCATAGCGGCAATCATCATCCCTGAAGCGCCTCTCTTGACCCCGTTCCCGCCTGAAGCGGCGCATGACTTCGAAGCGGTTTAACGCGCTTGTCTTCGCGCACGCAAAAGCAGAAGGGCGACATACGCTCCCTTGGCGCGCAACTACCGATTCATACCGGATACTTGTATCGGAAGTTATGCTCCAGCAGACGCAGGTGGAGCGCGTCATACCGTATTACGAACGTTTCCTGAAGCGCTTCCCGAGTGTAGCGGACCTCGCAAAGGCACCTCTGTCAGAGGTGCTCGCTCTGTGGCAGGGACTCGGGTATAACCGTCGCGCGAAGATGCTCCATGAGGCTGCGAAGGTCGTTATAAGAGACTTCGGAGGGAGGATACCGGAGACGGTAGAGGAGCTTGAGTCGCTCCCGGGCGTTGGGCACTATACGGCGCGCGCGGTTGCTGCGTTCTCCTCAAACTTGGATGTGATTTTCATAGAGACGAATATACGCACGGCAGTTATCCATGCCTTCTTTCCTAATGAAGAGACGGTTAGTGATCGAGATGTCATGGCCGTGCTTGAGAAGTCTTTCCCAACTGGACGCGCGCGCGAATGGTATTCGGCGCTCATGGATTACGGCGCATCGCTCAAGCGTCAGGGTGTGCGTATCAATAGGAAAAGTACTACGTATACGAAGCAGAAGACGTTTAAAGGCTCGAGCCGCCAAGCGCGTGGAGCTATTCTGCGTGCACTTCTTTCGGGCCCGAAGCGGGAAGCGGGCCTTGTTACGGTGCTTGGGACAGAACGTTCAGTGCAGCTAAAGGATGCACTCAAAGCACTCCATGCCGAAGGTCTTGTTGAACGCGTACGTGGAGTGTACCGGCTTCCTCGTTAGCGCACGTCGTGTATTGCGATCGTCGTTATGATACCGAGCGCTACGATAAGTGCCCCAGTGAGCATGAAGAATACCAGGTAGCTGCTTGAGAAGAGAATGACACTCGCCATAACCGGAGCGATGAGTGCCGCAAATGGGCGAGTCATACGAAAGATGCTGATCGTATTCGCATCGCGCTCTGAGACCCTGCGGAAGAAGTGGCCTTCGATCATACTCTCAACGAGAGCTGCTCCTACGCGCGTTACGAACAGGATTATGGCGATGATATAGAGTGGCGTCGCTGCAGTTATGAATCCGAGCACCGCGAACGAGAGTCCGGTTATCACGAATCCCGCGATCATAAGCTCCTTATCTCCGAGCCACCGGTCCGCGATCCATCCGGCAGGGTACTCAACGAACACGAACGGCAGGAGCATGATGGCGAATATCCAGCCGAGGTCGCTCCAGGCGATACCAAGAGCCGTATGGAGATAGAGCGGTATATAGAGCGGCGCTAGGTGGTAAAAGAACTGGAGGACTCCGTTCCCGAGGGCAGCGGCCCGCAGATCAGGGTCAGCCCAAACACACAGACACGTCATGCTCAGCGCATTGAACTTCGGCGCCTCGCCCTCAGGAAGTCGCTCAAACAGAAGAAGCACGATGAACGGCGCGAGCGCGAGCGCTGACGCAAGGAAGACACGGCTATACTCCTCGCCGCCATCAAGCAGGAACCCGATTAGGAGCGGTGAAAGTATGAGCGCTATGTTTCCAGTAGTGAGGAAGAGCGCTCGTACACGGCCGGTGGCGCTTTCTTCTCGGGTCGATGCTTCAAGCAGGAGGTCGAGCTGATAGGCGATAAGCGGAGAGAGGGCGCAGGCAATGGCGATGCAGATAATCGCAGGAACAAGACCTGGCGACGCGGCAAGCATGAAGAGGACAATCGCTTGGAGGCACGCGAGCGTCAGCGCAATGTGTCGCGCCCCGAAGCGCGAGACCAGATGCGACATAAACGGGAAGACGGCGAGCGTTATAACGGCACCGACAGAGATCACGAGCCCCGCTTGTGCAATCGGCATAGAGAGCGCGAGATACGGTGCTACGACATAGATAACGAGGAAAAAGTGCCCTGCAGCGAAGAAGTTACTGATAGAAAGAATCGCGCGCGGGTGCATCAGGCAGATTGTAGCATCAGTATGAACGAAAAATCCCGCAGTAATGCGGGATTTTTCTTCAACGAGCGGATATTACACGCCGATCAGCACTGGGATAACCATTGGTGCCTTGTTGGTCCTCGTGAAGAGGTACCCGGCCATGGTGTCCGAGAGTGCGTTCTTTACGTAGTCGAGATCGACCGGGTTCATACCCTCGGTCGAGTCTTCAACGGTCTTCTTGATGAGAAGGCGTGCCTGATTGAGCATGTCCTGATTCTCGCGCAGGTATACGAAGCCGCGGGAGATGATGTCCGGAGACTTGCGGAGCTTGCCAGTCTTCAGGTTCACTGTCGCGATAATAACGAACATACCGTCCTTCGCGAGCATCTGACGGTCACGGATGACGACCTCCTGCATGTCCCCGATTGAGAAACCGTCCACCACGAGCGGTGCTGACGGCACCTTCTCCTTGTGAATGTTGAGACGCTCTCCGTCCTCGATATCAATCACCGTACCGTTGTCGGCGAGGATGATGGACTCGCGCGGACGTCCTGCCTGCTCGACCGCTTTGGCATGGCTGGCGGTCATCGAGTAGTACCCATAGGCTGGCATGAAGAACTTCGCGTTGACCTGCTGGTTGATCCAGATGAGCTCGCCCGTGTTTCCGTGTCCCGTGGAGTGCACGTCGCTCGAACGATAGTGGATGAGCGTTACGCCAGCACGATAGAGGTTATCTTTGAGACGCTGAACCGCAATCTCGTTGCCTGGAATAACCGAGGACGAGAGCACGATTGTATCGCGGTTGTTAAGAATGATGCTCTTGTGCTGCTTGGTTGCGATGCGCATGAGCGCAGCGAACTCCTCGCCCTGGGCACCCGTTGAGAGGATGACGACCTTGTCCGGAGGGTAGTCCTGGATTTCCTGGCTCGAGATAATGGTCTCTTTCTTAACGGTGAGGAGACCGGTCTTCTGTGCGATCTCAAGGTTGGTCTTTATTGAGCGTCCCTCGGTCACAACCTTCTTGCCGAGTGATTCTGCAATCTCAATGATGCGCACCATGCGCTCGAACTGCGAGGCGAAGGTGCCGATGATAAGGCGTCCCTTCACGGTTTTAATGATCTCTTCGAGCGTCTCATGGACTTTGCGCTCAGGGACGGAGAAGCCGTCACGCTCAGCGTTGGTGGAGTCCGCGATAAAGAGCAGGTTCTTCTGTGCTCCGAGGGCGCCCCACTTCTTGGCCTCGACATCAGTCGGGATGCCGTTGTTATGGTCGAGCTTCAAGTCGCCGGTCGCGATTACGTTTCCGTACGGGGTCTCGATAGCGATACCCATGGAATCAGGGATCGAGTGAGTCACCGGGAAAAACTGAACCTTCGTATTGCTAATGGTCATCGTGCTGCCTGGCTCGACAACAACGATGTTAAGTTCCGGCATGTCCGGGTATTCTTCCTGACGCTTCTTAATCATTACGGCAGAGAGGTTCTGCGTGTAGATTGGCGGATTGCCAAAGCGATTCATAAGGAACGGGATGCCGCCGATGTGGTCGAGATGACCGTGCGTGATAAACACGCCGCGGATTCTGTCCTGGTTCTTCTCGAGGTAGGTAGTGTTAGGAAGCATGTAATCGACACCCGGTGTAGTGTCCTCGGAGACGAACTGGAATCCGACATCGAAGATAAAGATGTCGTTGTTAGTCTCGATGGTGAACATGTTGCGTCCTACTTCCTCGACGCCGCCCAAAGGAACGACGCGAACGACGGACTTGCTCGGCATCTCAGGGAGATAGTCCGGAGCCTTTTTCGAAGGCGCGGAGCCGCTGCCGCTTTGCGGAGAACCCGATGGACGACGGAGCGTGCGACGGATTTGGCGGGAGACGCGCCCTGGACGCTCTGGACCTCCGCGCTCGCCAGTTCCTCGGCCACGGCCGCCACGAGGCGGACGCGAAGGGCCGTCGGTCTTAACGTGAGGGGCTGCTTCTGGGCGCGGCGTGCGCGCGTTAGGCGCGGGTGCCGGAGCCGGTGCAGGTGCTGCTGACATAATGATAGTGATTAGTTGATAGCTCAATAATTAGGTGCACACCGGTGTATTGGTGTCAGTGCGCAGTCGGCAATCGAGAGGGGAGACGCACCGATGTCCCTCTGGACTATCGACTACTCACTCACTGCTGCACCAGGAAGGGCCACACGTATTCGCTCTGTCGGTACCAGGTGCGTACCGTTGCGAAGCGATCTGCGGGAGCCGCTATCTGCGGAAGGCTAATGCCATGCAGGCGTTGAGGCACAGCATACAGGAAGTCGGGTGCATGCGTAAAGGCTGCGGGATAATCAGCCGCAATAAGATTAGACAATTCCTGTAGGTCGACACGTGCTTTTTCAAGGTCTTGTTCCTGGCGGGCGCTCTTAAGAAGCGCGTCCACGGCTCGGCTCGCGTACCCTGCGATGTTAAGGCCCGGATCAGCACGTTCGCCTGAATTCCAGAACGCGAACAAATCCTGGTCGCGTCCGATAACCATACCGAAGAGCAGTACCTCGTATGCACGCGGGCGGATGACGCGCGCTGTTAGGTCTCCTGGCTCATACAGCTCGACTTCAGTATCGATGCCAAGCCGTTCCCAATCGCTCTCGATCGCGAATGCGATTGCCTTGAGCTCGGGCACGTTCGAGGTCTTGAGGGTGACGGTTTGAAGCGAGAGCTTGTCGCCCGCATGCTCCCATACACCCGTCTCCTCGTTGTGCTCCCACCCACCCTCAAGAAGCACCTCTTCTGCAAGCAAAACGCCATCGTCCGTAGGTACGACAGGTCCTTCTATGCCGCTTCCGGGCGGTACAGGACCAAGCAGGGGAGTGGCGTTCCCGCCGAGTACGTTTGTGACGATGGTATGTCGGTCGACAGCGAGCGAAAGCGCTTTTCTAACCTCGAGCTTCGCAAAGGCGGGATTCTCTTCAGGATTGAAGAACGCACCAAAGACGCGGGAATAGGGTGCGCGCAGAGAGGCTTTCGTGGCTATTCCGTATGCACTTTCTACCGCCCCGTGGCGATACGCATCAGCCAAGCTCGCCTGGTCTGCATAGAACTTCACAAAGATACGATCGAGATATGGACGGCCCTGCGCGTAGTTCCCGAACGAGCGAAGCTCGTAGCTCGTTATTCCGCCATTCTTCCCGCGTGTGAGGCTGATAACTTCGAATGGCCCTGCACCAACCGGGTCCTGCATGAGCGGGGAGAAAGGGAACTCATCTACAGGAACGTTCCGCCAGAGGTGTGCCGGCAATATGCCGAGCGTGGTATCCACGAGGAACGGTGCATACGGCTGCGGGAGCAGGAAGCGTACCGTTCGCGCGTCAACGACCTCTGCCTCGATGTTCGCCCAGTTCGCGAGCTCAGGGCTCTTCAGGCCTGGGTCCTGGGCCTTCTCAACCGTGAATACCACATCATCTGCGGTAACGGGTGTGTTGTCAGAGAACCGTACACCTTCGCGAAGCAGGAAGACATATTCTTTTCCGTCTTCGGACACGGTGTAGCTTTCAGCGAGCACGGGTACGAGCGTACCGTCTCCCGAAAGGCCCATAAGCCCTGCATAGGTAAGTGCGGTGAGGTCACGGTCGGCGTCCGTGAACGCGAGCAAGGGATTCACGAAGCGAGGCGTCCCGACGATGCCTTCGGTAAGCGTGCCGCCATGGGCGGGCACTTCAACGAGCACGGAGCGTTCAAGCGCGTAGAGGCCAGCCAAGCTTGAACCGAGGACCATGAGCCCGAGCACGCTTACGATGAGCTTGTCGCCGTACGAAAGCGAACGGATATGCGCAGAGATACCCTCGAACCAGGGAATATACTGGCGGCTTCTAAGTACTGAAAATAAGTGGGGGAGTCGCGGACGCGACATACGTAAGGGGGTTAGACGAAGAACCCGGCGATTGCCGAAAGCACAAAGAGGACCGCGATGACAATCGTCGCATTGAATAGGAACTTCTCAGCGCCACGGCGCTTGTAGAACGTCGATGCGAAATTATCGGCTCCGAATGCTCCTCCGAGGGATGCGCCCCGGTTCTGCAGGACGATACCCATGATGAGGAGTAGGGAGAGGGCTATCTGAATGTAGGGCAATCCTGCCAAAAGAGTCTCCATCTGTGGTACGGAGGATACCATAGGCCCCCTCGTGAGGCAACGGGATTTCCCTAGTTCATGCTATGTAACATAGCGGAGCGCGTGTCAAGTTTGACGCTCTTGGCGCGCGTTCTATACTGTGGATAACGTTGGGCGAGGGAACTCGCACCAAGTGAGAAAGGCGTTCCTGGTATTACCCGCATAAGCGAACTATTTTCCTATGGCTAAAGCAGCACAGAGCAACAGACTCTCTATCCAGCCGCTCGGCGACCGCGTTGTCGTAAAGCCTCTCCAGAAGGACGAGGTGTCGATGTCGGGCATTATCATTCCGGACTCGGCGAACCGAGAAAAGCCGGAGCGTGGCACCGTGGTTGCGGTCGGCGCCGGCAAGTATGACGATGGCGACCTCCTTCCTATGACTCT